>NZ_JACJFI010000182.1 GCF_014164505.1 Shewanella sp. SG41-4
TGGTCTAATCCCATTTGATTACATCATGGTTTGCCTTGATGAACTGTGTAAACCAGAACCCAATATCGATAGCTTGTTACCCTGGAATTTTAAACAGTAAGTGTGGTTCGCTAGACGGTTACGTTGATTCTAGTAAAAATAAGAGCTTAATAGAAAGCTCTGAGAACTTTATAATATCTGCGAAAGAGATGCTTAAAAAATCTCATTGATTAGGAACAATAAATCTTAGTGATTTATCATGGTTCTATTATCAAGCCCTAGAGATGGACAAAAGCCATTATTGTAGGGATTAACTAACCAGTTATACGTGTTAATGAGGCGGTGTGAATTGCTTTATTCCAATTTACTTAAGCATATCCACCAAATTCAACCGAATGAATGTACTCGATGAATAACATTTGATTACCATTCTCACAGATAAATTTTGCTGTTTGTCCACCTAATGCGGGTATCCTTTGATGATTAAACCAAAACATTGCTTTATCTGCATTCCCTGACCAAGTTAGTAATAGTGGGATCAGATACATTTGTTCTTCAACCGTAAAAAAACACTTAAGGGCGATATGCAACTCTTGATAGTCGGAATTCGCAGTACTCATCGATCCTCCTTTAAAGGTTAAATATAGTTTTAAATAAGGTCTATTCTGATAAAAACACACCTATATTTGTAACAAATTTCATTGTGTTTTGCAGAAGTTTTTGGCGTAAACAATTATGCTAGGTGCATACTGCAAAAGTAACCCGTGTTGTGACTAAACCTATTGTGGTTTATTAATGAAGTAGGCTTGTTTGTTTATGGTTCTTATTTATCATTATTTCATGATGATATTCGGACGTGTCATTTTTTAAAAATGGCAGCAATATTATTACTCACTTCGCTCAGAGGCGAGATATCACTATTAACGCATGCTGATGGGTTCTTGAAAGTATCCAAAAATAAATAAGTTAGTCACCGAGTATTGGGACTTAGGTCCGATACATAGACTGTTCTGAATATTTTTGATTTTGTAACAATATCAAGTTGATTTTACTGAACTCACCGTAAAAGTAACTTGTTGAGGCTTGCCCTGCAACGACCGTGTAAAGATTGGTTTAGAAACTACAGGAGTGTAATGATGATCAACTTTTTCGCATTCATCTATGTGCTGGATTAATGCTTTGATCGCATTTTTATATTGTTCAGGTACTCTCATCACTATTGTTTTTTCATATCGAGTCTTACGGCCAGCACCTTTACGTACACCACCATGCGCCCCTTTATGATCTTCACTTTTATCTGACATACTTAGAACCTCTTGATTTCGTAACAATATCAAGATAGCTTGATTTAGTTACATAATCAAATAAAGCTTTATAAGTTTGTTGCTCCACAAGTCAAACAGCAATGCATTATTCGATTGTAAAAATAGACTTGCACCTTGATGGTTTACTGTTAATATAACTGTAATTATATACAGTGGTTTTATGTTATGCGCGTTATACCTATACCTGCCCATGCGGGCATTACTGGCTTTGAAAGCCCTGCTGCTGAATACTCCCAGTTAGGTATTAGTCTGGATGATTTGTTAGTAGAGCATCCAAGCTCGACATTTATTGGCATTGCTCAGGGGGAGTCGATGCAAGATGTTGGCATCTTTGATAGAGATATGATCATTGTTGATCGCCATGAAACTGCACGAAACGGTGATGTGATCGTAGCGAACTTTAATGGTGAGTTTGTGTGTAAAATCTTGGATACCAAGCGTCGTATTCTTCTCTCATCCAATCTGCAATATCAGCCAGTCATTATTCATGAATATGATGATTTTAGTATTGAAGGCGTGGTTACTCGCTCTATTCGTTGCCATCGTCAAAGTCCGCTATTGTGTGCAAAGTAAATGTTTGACCTTGTTGATGCTAATAGCTTCTATTGCAGTGCCGAACAAGTTTTTCGTCCAGATTGGCGCGGTAAGCCAGTTATTGTTCTGAGTAATAATGACGGTTGTATTGTTGCCGCTAATAGGCAAGCTAAAGAAGCCGGTATTCAGAAGTTTTTACCTTATTTTCAAGTCAAAGAGTTATGCACTAGGCGCGGTGTTATTGTTTGTTCTTCTAACTATGAACTCTATGCTGACCTTTCTAGTAAAATGATGAATATCATTGGCCGTTTTGCTCCAGAACAACATATTTATTCTATTGATGAAAGTTTCCTTTCTTTTAAGAACACTTACCCCGCTATTAAGTGTTTACAGACCCAAGGTCAGTTAATCCGTCGTGCAGTATGGAAAGAAGCAAGATTAGCGGTTTGTGTGGGGATAGCAGAAACTCTCACTTTGGCTAAAATTGCTAATCACGCTGCGAAGAAAATTAGGGATTACCAAGGCGTCTGCTTCATGAGTAATGAACAAGAACGTATTTCAATCTTAAAGCAGCTAAGTGCAGGTGATGTTTGGGGAATTGGACGTCGAATAAGTAAAAAGCTTGAGTTAATGAATATCCACACAGCTTATCACTTGGCTTGTATGCCACCTATGTTGGCGAGAAAGTTGTTTAGTATTGAAATCGAGCGTACGGTTCGTGAGCTCAACGGACAAGCGTGTAAAGCGTGGGATGAAGCAAGAGCGGATAAAAAACAGATTTTCTCTACCAGGAGCGTTGGAGAGCGTATAACAGACTATGAATCGCTATTGCAGGCATTAAGCAAACATGTCGGCATTGCAGCCGCTAAAGCCCGCAAACAAGGCTCAACCTGTAAAACCATGATGATTTTTGCTAGTAGCTCACCACATGATGAACATCCAGTCAGCTACAAAGCGATAGTCCATTTTCCTTGCTCAACTAATTGTAGTGTAGAGCTAACTCAGGGGATGAGTGGTGCCGCTTCCCAGCTTTTTCGTGAAGGAACACGATATTATAAGATTGGTATCGGGCTCATCGAGCTCGTTAGTGAAACCTATAATCAGCTCGACTTATTTAATCCTCAAAGAGCGAATCCAGCGTTAATGAACACACTTGATAGTATCAACCATCGCTATGGCAGTGATACTGTCTTTTTAGCTGCACAAGGTATAGAACATAAATGGGCTATGCGACGTGACTTACTAACACCTCAATACACCACTAATTGGGCTTGTGTACCTAATATAAAGTGCTGAAAATGATATTTCGGAACACTGAATATCATTATTGATACCAGGCCCACTCAAATGGATAACAACTAAAAGCGTTATATGTAACAGTTTCTCGTGAAGCAAAATTTGATGAGGGAAAAGTGTTTATTGGATGGGCGTATGTGTGTTTATATTCAGCCTTCCAAGAGATTGGCCGAGACCAGAATATTCGTCATCGTAACGCATAATTAGACAAAAATAATTTAGGAGCAATGCTCTTGGTATGTTTAAGATTAATATTTGTATGGGTTTACACTGAACGAAGCGGAGGCCTACCCATATTAGTTAAACGCGGTAAGTTTTCCGCGCTAGGCGTCGAACCTGAATTGGTGCATTTTCTTCCATCGGGGCGATCACATGAATAAGCTCTCGCGATTCAGCTAGCTCGACCAAATGCTCGGACAATAAGGTCTCAATCCTGCTCAAATATTCGGGTACCTTTTTATGGAAGGCCAACGAACTATTCCCTTTTGAAAACGGATTCTGAGAGTGAAGCATAGCTCCACATTTATCGTATAACTGTTCGAACTGATTTCTCGTAAGGTAACCACCTCGAACTCTATTCCAGCCCAGCCTGTTGAAGTCATCTATTGGGACTGGATAAAACTCGGGATTGATAGTCTCAATTTTGCGCAAAATCCTGGCTGCGTGCCAATCCTTTGCAATATCGTTTCTCACTGAACGGTATGCCTCTTGGTATGACACAAGCGAGGAGAACGCAATTAGCTCAAGCAATTTTCGTAACTGAAGGGCTTCTGATTCAATGGTGGTTTGGAGATAAGTACAGTGAGTTTTTCCGGATGTGAAGTCACGCAGCGTTTCTATCCGATAGCGACACTCCCACATCATAGAAGCATATTTTCTGCGAGCTCTGCTTTCCATGCTTTAACACCTAGCCCAGCGGCGCGAGCTCACTAGCATCTGGCGGCCAAAGGCCGCGAACTGCTGCGTATTGTTAAACATCTCCCGTCTCTGGTGAAAACAGCTCTACAGGAGTACATCCTTTGAACTTGATAACTCTCTTTGTAACTCTTCGTCCCTCACCACCAAGGCCTAAAGTTACTTTATCTGTCTCGCCACTGAATCCAAGGTTCCCTTTACCCGAGGTATCGTAATACTCTTCAATCTCGACCTCTTCGGCGCTATCTATACGTCGAGCAATAGCCAACTCTTGCTCTACTTTCGCCTGAGCTAAAAGAGCAGTTGCTTTGATTTGCGCTCGGCGATTTATCTCTTCGAGCTCATCAATAGTCGTAGATTTGCCAGACTCCGAAATACTCTCAACGATTTTCTTTACACCGAGGCCAATTAGGTAACCTGTTGGATTAAGAAGGGGGTTCATGTTTTCTCCTACCGTTTAACGTTTTATTAGTGCGCATAGTTAACTATCTGTATTAACTCGAAGTTATCAGTTTTCTATCAAATACACCATCAAGAAAAACGTGCATGTGCGTTTTCCAAACATATTATCTAAAATCGGTAACCTTTAAGTGTTTAATTTTAATGGCTTTAGATTTAAGGGTTTGAGATAACGCGCAAAGATATCGACTTAAAATCACTCAAAATAAAGCGATTTGAATACTACTGTACAACGCTCCAGTTTCGGCCACTCGTGGTGAATAATCGAAAGCAGAACAAAGATGAGAATTTGTAGGAGAATGAGATAGCAAGTTTGTGGTTAAACGTCCCGAGCTAAATCGCTTTGGGGCAAAAACGAGTTAGTTTTCTTGACTTGGAAATGGACCGGTTCAACATTTAAATTGAGGGCGTTGAAGAAAATAGCGTGAGTCCTGACATGGATGTCAGGCTAGTTTTCGCGGTACAGGATGTACCATCGGAAGCGTTAGCATTTTCGAATAAGTCCGAGGCGGACTAAAAATAAAGTTAAAAGCTGGATCTACCCCATGGCGACCTTTTCGCAGTTTGAAAATGTTGCGGGGCGGCTGGGTGATCCAAGAGGGAATAGCCGTTGATTTCCTCTTGGTCTGGTGTGGGCGAAGCGCCACGACGTTAGTGGCCACAGGCCATATTCCAAACTCATTTTGGGGCAATAACCTCTTGGAGCGATCACTCTAAGGCATACCTAGACTAAAGCGTTTCAGGTTCTGTGCTAAAAAACTCGTTATTAATTAATCAACTAATGTATTACAATTCCCACGATTCTTTTTCTAACAAATATCTATCATGAAGTCCTGCGGTCTTCACTCTTTCTGACTTCGTTGAAACAGTTCCATAACCCAAGTTGAGTGCTGACCTTCCCGAAAGACTAAACACAACTCTTTCCTAGGTCGGGTTACCCCTACATAGAAAAGTCTTCGTGCTTCGTTTAGGGCTTGCTCACTTTTGTTGTCGCGCCAGTTTGGAATGTCACCTTTATTGATCCCAAACAACACTACTGCATCAAACTCTCTACCCTTTGCGCTGTGAAGGGTACTTAATGTAACTCGACCAGAGCCCTCAATACGTCCAGCAAATATTTTAAGAGGCATATCAAGATTCATTGTGGGATCAGTTCTTCTTATCATTTCTATACATACCTCCCATTCCTGATGAATATTTCTAGAAATGGCTTTCCACGGTTCAATCAGTTCACGATTGAACCGTTGTAACCAAGGATGGGTGAACTCTTTCATGCCAATCCCACTGTGTAAAAAAACCATCAGTTGAAGTGAAAGTGCTTGTTTTTCACTTTCTCTTGCGAAACTGCCAAATACAATACTAATAGCTTGGCTCATGAGACGACTATAAGGAGGATTGGCATCACACCATCCTCCTGATACCCAACAAGCACATGCCTCAATAAAGCGTGCAAGTCTGGAGCTTCGCTTGACCAATGCATTTCCATCCGTTCGGATAAAAGCACTATCGGCCTGTTCTAGAGCTTTTGCAACCTTGTCACCGAGCCATGCAGCACGATAGAGGATTGCAATCTGCTCGGGTATGAAACCTTTGATTATTAGTGAAGGTAGTACTGTTCTAGCTATTTGGTTTGCCTGCAAATCGTGGTTACCTTGAACCGGCCAATAGCTTAGTTCGCCACCGGTGTGGCTGCTGGCAGTGTGATAATCCCGCTCCTCTCCGAGAGCTCCCAAAGAGGCTCGAATAATTTTTGCACCTGAGCGATAGTTAAAACGCAGATGATAATTTTTTATATCAACTCGTTGTGTTAGGTTTTGTAGTAAGTTGGGATTAGCACCATTAAAGCTATAAATTGACTGATCAAGATCACCTACAGCGAATAAGCGGATACCACTTTCGAAGCAGAGTAATAGCACAAGCTCATGCAGGGCATGTCCTAGATCTTGATATTCATCGACGAATAGAACAGGGAAGCGGGCAAGTAAAGCATTTCGAATCCATAGGTGCTCTTTAATAATTCGAAAAGCAATCAATGGCATATCATCGAAGTCGATAAGTCCTTTTAAGCGCAATTGAGCTTCATAAGCCTCTATAAAGTTTGCAAGTTCAGGGTTTAGTATCCGCCATGAAGGTAGACTGCGGTCGACATCGCGACGTCTTTTCTGCTCTGCTAAGCGCCATCGTTCATTTGGATCTCCTGCATCATTGAAAATAAAACTATAAGAGACCTTTATGGCATCCTTGGTTTCGTTTCCTGTGGCCACTCGAAAATTATCAGGAAGAAGTCCAGGAATACAGCGGGCATAGGGTAATATTACTTGCGTGAGAGCAAAGCTATGGACTGTTCCAATAAAGGATCTATCACTACTTTTAATCCCTAGCTTGGCAAGACGTGATTCAAGTTCGATAGCGCATTCGTTATTGTAGGTGATGCATGCAACTCCGCGAGGTTCAGAAATATCTTCTATTAATGTTCGTGCCATTGCGATCGTCAAGGTCTTAGTTTTACCACTACCAGGCCCTGCTAAAACGATGCAATGCCCTAGCTCGCGAACCGCATCATATTGCTCCTGATTACGCTCAAGTTCAGTAAGTTCTTTTGCTAAGGCAGAATGATTAGGCATTAGACACAACATACTCAATTGCTGAAGAGATGTAACTTGGTGGGGTAAGGCCTGTTACTCTCTTGGCAAGCTTTCCACTCAGGCGTCCTTTTCCAATACTTGCGATCATGACTAGCAATTGCTCTGGATCGACAGGATCTCCGGATCGCCAAGAGGCAATGCGGGCCGTACGTCTGGTACCAAATTCTTGCTCACTTAAAATACCTATTAGGGCTTCACGCAGATTAGGTGTATTAGCCACAGAGAGCTCGAAAGTCAGATCATTCAAGAAAACGCCAACCTTTGCCCCCCAATCCCTGAAAGAGTTGGGATCAGTGGCTTCACACCAAGCCAGATTCTCGCGTGTCAATGGAGCATTATTGGATACGTCACAATGGGCATTCCAGATGCCTATTGTTCTGGCTTTCCCTAATGGTGGCTTTGAACCGTCTAGAGGATCCCAGTCAGTGATGACCGCAAAAGGGATACCGAGGCTGCCAGCAAGTTTTACATAAGGGGTAAAGTTGGCACCCGCAACATTACAAACTGTAATACCGAGTTGATCTAATTTGTACCCCAGCGAATTTGCGAAACTAGGTAATAATGCTTCCTCTGAATCGCCTTCGACAAAGATCACGCCACGAGCGAATAGCAATTCAGATCGAGTAGCGGTTAGGTAACGCTCAATATCATCAAGCTCGTCGGGGGTTACTGGTAGATTAGCTAATGAATAAGCTCGAGATGAGCCGTTCGCTGACCGTAGGATTACAATTGAGCGAAGTGGTGCAACAGAAGCGAGAGTTGGAGAATGGCTCGTAACAATCAATGCTTGAGCTTGATCTGTATCTTGAAAGAGCTTGTCAAATAGAGCTCGTTGAAGTTGTGGGTGAAGGTGAGCTTCTGGCTCCTCAATACAAAGTAACGAGTAGTTCCGTTCGTTTTTTTCGCGTCTCCAAGCAAACTCCGCTAATTTTAATGCCACTAACATTACATTGGCAGACCCTAGGCTAGCTTCCGCAATGCCACGCTTACCATCATCTATAAAAATAGAGAGCGAACGAAAAAGCCTTAGCGGGTCTGTTGGTGCAAAACGAAGTCGCGCATCGGTATCATGTTTGCTTCCAGATAAATCTAAAATCCGAGAACGTATAGATTCTTCTAGCGATTTCACAGAAGGGAAACTTTCCATTTTTTTTGTTGCAGACTCTAAATCTATAGCTACACCATTTAGTTCTTCTCGACTTACAGAAGCTACAGCATCTTCGAGCAATGGTCGTAGCGGAGAGTTTCGCCAAGACGCTAACTGTCCTTCGGCATCACGCAGAGCATCCAACATATCGATAGCTATTCGACGGCGAACACGACTGGATACATATCTTGATTCATCGCCGCCTCCATAAACAAAAAATTCAAAATCTTCACTAGATTTAGGGTTACCATTGACCTCATTTTTTTTACGAAAAACGTAACTTAGCTGAGCAACTCTTGGATTTTCTGCAATACGGAAATCAGTTAGTAAGGTAGTCAAAGCTGCATCAGTGTCGAAATCAGCGAAATTGAGGTGTACCTCAATCTGTGGATTTGTCTCGAAATTACAACCATCCCAGAAATCAGAAATCTTTAACTGCCGTGCAGAGTCTGGAAGGGTAAGATCAAGAACTAAGCGAATCGCAAAAAGAAGGTTACTTTTGCCGACTCTATTTTCTCCGAGAAGAATGACGTTTCTGCCAAGAGGTATATCGACCGCTTCAAAATTGCGGAAGTTACGAATGCTCAGATTTGCTAAGTTCACATCATTTCCT
>NZ_JACJFI010000183.1 GCF_014164505.1 Shewanella sp. SG41-4
CTTTAATCTTATGCAGTACTTCAGGATGCCATTCATATTTGTCATGTGCGCCTACTGATAATCCACCTGTATTATGATCTGCTGTCACAACCATCAAGGTGTCTTTACTTTGACGAACAAATTGTTCAACGACTTCTATTGCGTATGCAAATTCATCCATTTCACCCATAGCGGTAGTAATATCGTTACTGTGGCCAGCCCAATCAATTAAGCTGCCTTCTACTAATAACACAAAACCTTGTTCATTCTGTGACAGTAAATCTAATGCTTTTTGGGTCATATGACTGAGTTTATGCGCTTGGTTATCATTAATGGCCCAAGGCAATTGTACATCGGCAAATAGCCCCAATACTTTTGGCGTAGTCACTGATGCTAGCTCAGAGAATTCACTGATGTACTGGTAGCCTTTAGCGCGGAACTGTTCAAGTAATGTTGGGGTGAAATATTGCTGACCACCACCAAGAATGACATCAGCATCAGATGTTAAATAAGCTTCTGCAATGTCTATGTAATTACTGCGGCTTTCATTATGAGCCAAAAATGCAGCAGGCGTAGCATGATTTACTTGGGAGGTAACCGCTACGCCAGTAGATAAACCTAATGCTTTAGCTTTTTCCATTAAAGTGGTAAGTGGGCGTTTTTCAGTATCAACGGCAATTGCACCATTATAACTTTTAACCCCAGTTGATAATGCTGTAGCGGATGCGGCAGAGTCTGTTACATAACCACTGACAGAAGCAGGGTAAGTGCTTGCCATACCAACAAGTAAGCGATCAAACACAGTTTGTTCAACTTCTTCTGTGTCAGGATTATCTTTATAATAACGATAGGCGGTGGTGTAAGCCGGTCCCATACCATCACCAATCATAATGATGATATTTTTAGGTCTTGATGGACCGACCGTCGGAACATTGTTACTTACCGTATTAGCAACTACTGGCGACATAACGACTTCATCAGCCATTGCACCTGTTACAACCAAGCTAGATACCAATAATAATCTGCTGATTATCTTTTGGTAGGTAGATAGAAAATGCATGATTAATCCTATTTTTTCTGACTAATACGGGCTTCGATAGCATCCATAAGCATGCCGGTAATATTAACGTCAAACGCTGCTTCAATTTCTTTAATGCAGGTTGGGCTAGTCACATTGATTTCAGTTAATTTATCACCAATGACGTCTAAGCCGACAAAAATAAGGCCACGTTTTTTCAATTCAGGACCAATAGCACGCGCAATTTTCCAATCACTTTCTGATAATGGTTGGGCTACACCACTGCCGCCGGCAGCTAGGTTGCCACGGGTTTCACCTTTCATCGGGATACGGGCTAATGCATAAGGTACCGGTTCACCGTCCACCACTAAAATACGCTTATCACCTTGAGTGATTTCTGGAATAAAGGCTTGTGCCATTGCGTATTGTTGACCATAACTGGTCAATGTTTCGATAATCACGCCAACGTTAGGGTCATCTTTTTTCACTCGAAAAATAGACGTGCCGCCCATGCCATCTAGTGGTTTTAAAATAATGTCTTGTTTTAGCTGGTGGAATGCTCTGATGCGTTTAGCGTCACGGGTAACAATAGTGTCTGGGGTAAACTCAGAAAACCATGCCGTAAACAGTTTTTCATTGGCATCACGTAAGCTTTGCGGCTTGTTAACAATCAACACGCCTTCTTCTTCCGCACGTTCGAGCATATAAGTCGCGTAGATGAATTCGGTATCAAATGGTGGGTCTTTACGCATTAAAATCACATCAAGTTCGGCCAAAGGAGTATCAACTGACTCGCCTAAGGTAAACCATTGATCAGCATCTTGCTTAACCGATAATTCACGCATCGTGGCCATGGCTTTACCGTTGACCATCGCAAGGTCATGCATTTCCATATAAAACAATTGGTAGCCACGTGCTTGTGCGTCTAATAACATCGCAAAGCTCGAATCTTTTTTGATGTTAATGTCGCTGATCGGGTCCATAACAATACCGAGCTTAATCATGTGTGTATCCTTAATAATGTGCAGGGAAGATATCGGTTTAATTTAACCAATATCGCCAAATTTAACTTGTAATGCAGTAATAGCAGTTAATGACGCCGTTTCTGTACGAAGTACCCTTGGTCCCAATAAAATATCGGTAAAATGTTGGGTTTCGGTCATGGCAATTTCTTCGTCAGACAAACCGCCTTCTGGGCCAATTAATAATCTTACTTTGTGGTGTTGACCAGATAACTGCAAGCCATTAATACCGTGTGAGGCTCTTGGGTGCAAATTCAGTTTTAGAGCTTCGGTAGATTCTTCACACCATTGCGCTAGTGTCATTGCAGGTCGAACAACTGGAACAATACTGCGACCAGATTGTTCACAAGCACTGATAACAATTTTTTGCCATTGCTGCAGCTTTTTCTCTAAACGTTCACCGCTCAGTTTGACACCACATCGATCAGAAAATAACGGTGTAATGGTTGTTACACCCAACTCTACCGACTTCTGAACCGTAAACTCCATTCTGTCACCACGTGAAATCACCTGACCTAAATGCAAGTTTAATGGCGATTCACTATTGTTAGCTTCACAACTTAGGACCGTGACAGAGATAGATTTCTTACTGGTTTCAATTATTTCGGCTAAATAATCATTACCGTCACCGTTAAACAAGCTGATGTGGTCACCCATTCCCATTCGTAATACTCGGCCAATGTGGGCAACACCATCTTCATCTAATTGAAGCGTTTGCCCTTGTTGTAAATTGTCTAGGGGCTGAAAAATGCGTGGGACTCTCATCAGTGTTGACCTTATTTAACCAATTGTTCATGGGTAGCTTGATCGCCAATTAACGAACTAAGCCGTTATTTTGGCATTGTTTGAATACAAAATCATTATGATTACCTTGGTTAGCCGCGATTAAGGTATCACGCTTGCACTCAGTTGCCGTCACTGGCTGCATTTTGTCCCATGCATTAAACAATTTTTGCTGACTGCTGCTAATTTGAAGACCATAGTTTTGTTGCATATAAAGGTAAGTTCGAGCGATAGGACCTCGTGCTCGTTTTGGGGGTTGTGCTTTGCGACCTTTAAAGTCGACAATCATTTCACATTGGCCGTATTGATCCGCTTTTCCACCCCAATCACTAAACCTAAAGTTGCTGCGATCGCCATTGACCTCACCGACAGCAGGAACGAGATTATGTACATCGGCTTCCATTTTTTTAAATTGCTTGTTGTTTTTACCACAATTTTTACGTCCGCCATCTTGCCAACATTGCAGTTGATGGCCAAATTCCCAAGCGGGGACACATGCTCCCATTCAATACGGTTGGCTCTAATAATTTGTTTTCTAACTTGATATCCACAGCTAGCATGATCTGCTTGCCATAATTTTCCTGCTATGGCGATATCACAACTGCAATAAAAGGTACTAAGAGGGAGGTGTTGTTGATAAATCTTTTTAGCAACTGTTTTCGCTTTACCAAAACTACTTGGATGTTCAGCTGCGATAAGCGTGGATGAAAAAATGCCGCACAGAAGCGACACCCCAAATAGCAAAGAGTGTGTGGATGATAAGCGCAAAGTAAACCCTAAAATTAACAAAACATCATTACAGCGCAGGCTTAGCCTGTCATTTTTGCTGATGTTAAGCCATCACATGCTATGACGCAATTGATACCGTTTATTATTCCGAGCAAAGGTTATTTCGGGTTAAAAGAGGTTAATGTTTGTTGGCAGCGGCGACAGCGATATTGAGTTTGGCCTCGGACAATTCTGTTGTGCCGTCTTATGCTGAGCGGAACGCTACCACAGCCGCAAAAATATTCGAATTGTTGACCACTGACAGACTGAGTATCGAGTTGGTGAGTGGTCTTAGGAGTAATGTTAAATGTCGTCAGCATCACGCTTTGCCATTCTTTGCCATGAGGTTTTACTTTACCAAATAGGTTGAAGCACACTAAGTGGCTAATTTCATGTGGTACAACTTCATTAATAAAAATGTCAGGATTTTCAGCCAGTAACACCGGGTTGAAGCGTAATTTATTAGCTTGTAAATGTGCTGTGCCGGCGCTTTTTCCACGTAAGCTGAAATGAACACTAGGACGTGGGAATTGACGTTTGAAATGCGTTTCTGCTAATTGGTAGTCCGCTTCGACTTTGGCCAAAATTTGCCGTTGTAACGGATTGCTAACGGTAGTGTTCTGCGATTTGTTGGGGAGAGATCCCGTTGATAATGAAGACTCCTTTGCTTGGATGTCTTGCGTTAGCGCTTGGTGCGCGCGCTGTGTGAGATTGAAAATATTTTTAAGCATCTTGGATTGCTTCACTTGCTTGAATGATCAATGAAAGGTTCAGGCAAGTAAAGCATCGGCCTCTTAATTTAGTTTGTCGATATTACAGTGTGCTCGCAGCCGCAGCTATCATGGCGCGTATCTGCTCGACAATGTCAGACTCTACTTGTGAGTCATATCCTTTAACGCGTGGAGTATGAATGTGTCCTACCGGTAAATTCAAGTTAAATTGATCTCGAAGTAAAATACTGCGATAGGAAATTTCATTGGATAAATAGCCGCCTCCAGAGCCTTCTACCGAAATTTCATTTTGCAATTCAGCCAGAGATGATGCCTTAAACTGGCCTCGTGATAAGGTGCTAATTTGATTGTTATCATTAATACTCCAATGACCTTTTACTGCTGCCATTGCTTCGACTGGAAGTGAAAACTGCACAAACTCAGGGCCATTTAATTTACCATCGGCGGAGGTGCCACCGTTAAATAATGGCGCTTTAGGATTGCGCTGACTGGCACCCGTTAATACATTTAAGTTGTCTGGGGCTTCTGCACTGCGGTTACGTCCAGGAAAGCGTTCAATGTCGAAGTTTTCACGACCCATACTAATGGTAAACACCATGTCGACATTGTCTTCACGATAAAAAGGTGTGAGTAACGATTCGATAATGCCATTGTCGAAATCGGCATATCTTACTGGAATCATCACCGTTTCGATTTGTGCTTTTTTACCATTCACTTCAAAACGATAACCATCTAAGGCTAAAGCAGCTAAACCTGATGGATTGCTTTGGCCAATATTTCTATCAAGGAAAAAAGGGTCAAAACCGGTCACGAGAATATTAATTTGCGTATCAGGAGAAAACTCAATATCACTAAAACCGCGAGAAGACTTCTCAACTGCTTTAACCAAAATATCACGTTGCCAATCGGCCACATTGAATCCGGCTCTTTCTTGCTTTAGGACATTTCGCATACTTAAACGACTCCAGTACAAGGAGCGATCATCACTGTGTCCCGATTGTACATCTCGAACAGCTTGCTGCCATAATCTATGCCCTTGATGGGCAACCATTTCGGTAACGGCTAACTCGTCAGTGGATTGGGCTAGCTTGACCTCTAAAGTATCACTGATAGCTTGATAACGATTAACCACATTAGGCATAGTTTGCCCGGCCTTCGATACACGCATCTCTTCAACGTTTTTTGAGAGAGGCCCACCCTGAACTGAAGCAGATAAGGTAACTAATGCCAATGAACTTAACATTATAAAAGCAGTGTGTTTAATCATGACGATTCCTATAGGACTATGAGTATCCTAATACGAGTTAGTTTTCTGTAGTCTGTTCAACAATAAACGATATCTTTAACTTACAGTTATAGCACAGTTGTTTAGGTGATTTAACAGTGTCATTAATACCGATGATATAAGTTTGATGTTTAGTGCAAAAATTTTGCATTACTCGTTTTTAAATCAAGATAATCTCAAACGGCCTATTTAGATCATTGAGTTAACCATTCAACTATTGAATGCTTAATAAAAGTGCAATTAACAACGATCTGATGGCGACGTGCTTACAGGTTTATAGACTTAACTCATCATCGAATGTAGTGATTCTTGGCTGGTATACCGTTTGGTAAAGAAGTCTAAAAAAGCACTAATATTACTGGCCAGCTGACGGCGACTTGAATAAACCCCATAGACTTTAAAGGGTTCCATTGGCCATTCTTGTAAAATGGGCACCAAGCTTCCGGTTGCAAGTTCTTGCTTGCAACTGGTGTTAGACAGCATGGCAATACCATAGTCATCTAATGCTAGACGTTTCACCATACTGGCACTATTAACCCGCACTTTACGTTTAAAGGTTGCCATTATTTTACGGTTACCTTTCCCTAACGCCCAAATGGGAGCTGACAATGTGGTGCCGAGTAAAATACCGTTATGCTGAGTTAATTCTTGTGGTGTTGCAGGGCTACTGAATTTTTTGATGTAACCAGGGCTCGCGACCAAAATAGGTTGGCGTTCAAATAATAATCGAGCCACAAGATCGGAAGATTGCAATGGACCATATTTGATCGCGATATCGTAGCCTTCACCCACAAGCCCAACATCGTTATCGGTAAATTGTATATCGAGTTCTATATTGGGATAAAGACGCATAAAACTTGAACATAAATGGCCGATAACATCTTGTGAAAAAGACACCGGAATGGCGATTCGCAACGCGCCAGAAATATCATTATGGGTGTTTTCTATGGTGGCTTTAGCGGCTTCAATTTCATGACTAATAGAATCACAGTGCTGATAAAATAAAGCTCCAACTTGAGTCAGGCTTAAATTTCGGGTGTCTCGTTGGAGTAATCGAACCCCGAGTTGCTCTTCTAATTGAGCAACTTTACGACTAATGGTTGATTTAGGTTGTCCGATCTCTCGTGCTGCTTGAGAGAATCCTTTTGCTCTAACAACGGCTGCAAACAGCATCATACCGTTCAAATCGGGCATTCAAACCTCACTGTCTCATTTATGGAACAAAGCGTCCAAGCTAGTTTATATGGTAATTTACCCATTAACAAAGTTATATTTACGAGCTAAAAAAAATTTTCAGAGGCTATATAAGCAGAGGATCTAAGGATGACCAGCAAAAAGCAGCCCGCTAACAAGACTCAAGCACTATCGGCTGACCCACTTTTCTTACAAGCTGAACACTTGGCTAAAGACTTTTCATTATTTCCTGCTCATAACAAGCAGAGTTTATCTGAAGAAGTGAAAGGATTATTAACAGAAGATTCCATTCAATCAAACTTGAAAAGTTTGGCATCTTTAGACGTTGACGGTTATGTCAATAAAGTTATCCAACCGACCTTGGATAAAAACCGCCCAGGCGCGAAGCGAATGATCGCTGACTTAAAAGGCAAGATTATTGCCGAAAGTCATATCGGACCGTTTTACCGTGCTGAAGTGGAACTTAATTTTGGTACTCGTACTCGCCGTATCGGTTTTATTGCGCAAGAGCGCACGACCGCAAACGGTGCATGGATGCCAGAACACCATCTTGCAGCATGCAAAGCGATTCGCCATTTCGCCGAATTGTCTATGCCAATTGTATATTTAATCGATACTCCTGGTGCAGATGCTGGCGAAATTGCCAATAGCCAAAACCAAGCGCATACCATTTCTAAAGCGATTGCTGAAAGTGCGAATGTTGATGTACCGACAGTCGGTATTGTGATTGGTGCGGGTTATTCTGGTGGTGCAATTCCATTAGCTGCAGCGAACATTTTATTATCTGTACGAGATGGTATTTTCAACACTATTCAGCCGCAAGGCTTACAAAGCATTGCGCGTAAGTATAACTTGTCATGGCAGGAATGTGCTAAATCGGTAGGCGTATCACCAGAAGAGTTATATACCGCTGGTTGTATTGACGGCATTATCGATTTCACTCCATCAGATAAAGACGAGCGTCAGCATAATTTCCGTCGTGCGATTATCAGTTCTATTGAAGCTGTTGAACGTGCTGCAATGAAATTTGTGCGCGAATCTACAGATTTAAAAGAGCATTATGATCGTAGCTTACAGCGTTACTTAGCGCCGTCGGCTAACTTACTAACGCTTGAAAATAATACCCGCTTATCTGTCGCCAATAACCCAACGATGTACCACAATATTTTTGGTAGTGCATATCGTTATTTGCGTTATTTGACCTTGCGTAGCCGTATTCATTCAATCTCACAAGAACAGTATGGTCGCTTATCAAAAGTGAGCGTGCCAGAAGGTGACTTGTTAGCGCGTATTAAGCAAGAACAGGAACGCGTGTTCCAAGCATGGTTAACCAACCCTGATAAGTTAGTTTACGATGAAGAACTGAATAAACTTTGGGGTACATTCAGCGCTAAACGTAAAGACATTTCTGCCGAACGTAACGTGATTACACGTTTTATTTTGGGTGAACCAAAAGAGAACTATAAAAAAGCACGTAAGGCACTGTTATTTAACATTGGTTGGTCTTTATATCATCGCTGGAAAAGTAATGCCGCTAACAACTTTAATGGCTTAATTAAGCATTTAGAATCACTGCCTAAGTCTACAACACAAGCTCCATGGCCTGAGCTTAGTCAGCTTACTGTGTTGGATATTGTCGTTAATGACGAATTACGTGAAGACTTTATTTGGCAGTGTCATAACGTGCTTATCTTCAATGCGCTATATGACAATGTTGTAGGTAGTTTGGCGTCAATTTCGAAAGAAGCCATGATGTCAAAAAGTTTGTCCCGTGAATCCGTGGATAAATTACTGCATAAATCGATTGATAATGCATTATCGATAAGTGACAACGCAAACGATAAGAGTAAGTTCTATAAGTGGCTTAAATACTTTATGGATCAATCGAATCGCGCTGAATTGCTGACTCGTGTAGAGCAATGGAAGAGTGTGGGTTTCCCACAGTTAAACGATTCGTTATTTGTAATCTTAACTTATTTCTTCGAGCGTTTATTACCAGAGTACTTTGATAGCGAAGACGAACACGATAAATACACCGGTACAATTAACCCTGTGCGTATTGGTCGTCGTAAGGATTTTTGGAACCGTTTAACAATGGGTTACCAAGACTTATTGATTCAAAAAATAC
>NZ_JACJFI010000184.1 GCF_014164505.1 Shewanella sp. SG41-4
TGATTGTCAGATTGATTTTCAGCATTTTGCTGTTGGTTTTGCTGGCCCGATTGATCCTGTTGACCTGGTTGATTCTCCTGCTGACCAGACTGAGACTCGTTGGATTTAGATTGTTCAGATCCATTTTCATCAGAAGATTGTTCTGATGTTGAGTTGTCATCATTTGAATTAGATGGGTCTTGCTCTGATTTATCGGATTGTTGTTCAGATGACTCTTTTTGTTGTTCAAGCAATTGCTGAGCTAAGGCTAAATTCTGTTCAGCCTCAATAAACGGTGATTGTGCCGTTATCGCTTGTTGGTAACGCTTAATAGCCTCTGGATAATCTTTCAGTTGCATCAGGGCATTACCTTGATTGTATAAACCTTGGGCACTAGTGTCTTGCTCATATCCTTCGAGTGCTTGTTGATAATTACCGGCTTTGTATTGCGCAGATGCTTGCCATTGCGGGTTTTCGAATGTTTCTGCTGCTTGGGAAAAATCACCTTGTTCAAACGCTGATTGCGCTTGTTGATCTTTAGTCTTCCATAAATCCTGCCACACCGATGCTTGTGCTGGTTGACTGTGGGTTAGGCTAAATGCCATTGCTGTAGCGAATAGCAAACCAGGGTTAAGCATAAGGGTTAATAGTCCTTGCCTAAAACTCATTAACATCGGGATGATTAATAACATGGCTAAATATGGCCCCAGATCTTGCCAAGCTTCTCCAGCAAGATCAGTTTCGGTCGCTTTGCCATCAGATGCCAGCCAGTGGGTTAAGGTGGACACATCGCTACCATCTGTTTGAGCTGGCACAAGGATCCCTTGATGTTGTTGGACAAGTTTTTGCAATAGACCGTAATCGGTTTTAGCGACGACGACTTCATTACTATTATCTCGCAACAATTGACCATCAGCTAAGCGAATTGGCGCACCTTGTTTACTGCCAAAAGCCATGATAGATAAACGATAACGACTATTAAGTGCGTTACTTGCTTGATTAAATTGTTGTGCAGAAATGCCATCAGTCATGACAATAATGTCGCCACTGACATGACCGCCTTGAGCCAATAGTTTTTCTGCCAGTGCTAACGCTGCTGCTAAGTTAGATCCTTTAGTGGGCATAATATCGGGTGACAATGTTGGCAGTAAATTTAAAATGGTGTCACGGTCGCGTGTTAACGGGCTAATGGTATAAGCGTCACCAGCATAAGCAATCAGCCCTGTTTCGCCTTCTTTTAATTCATTGAGTAAATCGGTCGCTCTGAATTTAGCGTAAGACAAACGATTTGGGCTTAAGTCGGTGGCATACATGGACTGAGACATATCCATAATGAGCACTCGACCTTGCTCTGTAGCAAATACCGGCAGATTTTGTTTATTTAATGCAGGCCCTGAAAGCGCAATCACGGCGACTATCCAACAGGCAATTAAAAGCCATTTGGGTTGATGACTTTTTTCGACAGTTTGAGTGATTAATAATTGGCTTAAATGTGGAGCTATATATTGCTTCCATGCCGATTGCTGACTTTGTTTACGCCAAAATAATGCACTTAATATCAATACTGGGATGAAGCCCAATAACCATTCTGGGCGAATGAAATGGATCATTATTGATTCGCCTCTTTGGTTTTAGCCAATAACTGAGCAGGCCATTGTTGCTGCAAACTGATTAAAAAACTGATCAATAATGACATTAATAATGGCCAATAAAATAACTCACTTTTGGGACGGTAACTCAATTGATCACGACTCACAGGTTCTAACTTGTCTATTTCCTGATAAATACTGGCTAACTCTTCACTGTTTCTGGCTCTAAAATAACGACCTTTAGTCATGGTGGCTAATTTTTTGAGTTGGCCTTCGTCTAAGTCCATTGATGGATTAATACGCTCTTTACCAAAAATACTGCGGCGTTCTAACATTTCGGCGCCAACCCCGATAGTATAAATAGTGATATTACGTTTCGCGGCAATTTGGGTTGCGACTTCTGGTTCAATATTGCCGGCATTATTAGAACCATCCGTTAGTAAAATGAGCACTCGATTACTTTCATCAACTTTATCAAAACGCTTAACGGCCAAAGCAATTGCTTCCCCGATAGCGGTTTGCTTACCGACTAACCCTATCTGTGCATCATCTAAGAATGTAGCAACAGAGCGACGGTCTAGGGTTAGTGGTGCTTGTAAATACGCATGGTCAGCAAATAATATAAGTCCCAGCCGGTCACCTTTTCGACGTTCGATAAAGTCACTGAGCACATGCTGTATTAAGGTAAACCGGTTAACCGATTGTCCATTTATTACCATATCTTCAATTTGCATACTGCCGGATAAATCCACTGCCATCATTAAATCACGGCCTTTTGCTGGTAGTTCTATTGGATCGCCAAGCCATTGTGGTCGAGCTATTGCTAACAATAAAAACATCCACATTAACCAATAACGTTTTCGACTGCTTTTTTTGTTTACTGAGTTGGAGACCGTAACCGTTGTGGCGATGCCGGGTAGCTGTAAATGGCCACCGACATTATGTACGTTAATGCGTTTTATCAATAATGGGAGTGGCAGTAAGATTAATAACCATGGCCAGTAAAATGCTAACATTTGGCATCCTTTTGCGGATTGTTGGATACTAAGGTTGCATCACTAAAAGGACGTTTATTACTTAGCCAAGATTTCGCTAAAGATTTTAATTGGACTTTTTCAGTTTGATTTAAACCACTAGCTTGATGACGCTTAACTAATAATTGGCCGATTTTATGTTGCTGCCCAGTGGCGATGCGAGTATCTAACCAATCAAACCAAGGCTGACCGTTTAGTTTCGCGAGGCGTTCACGTGGTAAATAGGTGAGTGCGGTGCGTTTGAGTAAGCTGTTAACCTGTGCTGCAAAGGTATCATCTGCAATATCATAGCTATATAGTAACGTCAGCGCTATTTTCCGTGGTGCATGATATTGATGTTGCTTGTATAAGCGCTTACCTAACCAGACCGCTAAGGTTATTAACACCGCTGCGATTATCCAATATCCAGGCGCGATAGGCACTGCACTAATTGGCTCGGGTAATACAATATCTTGCATTTGCGCTAAAGCGGAAGCTTTGGCGTCAATAGGCAATGGCTGTGTGGGTAAATTAGCAGTGGTCATTTAACGTAAAATATCCAATTGTGCACTGAGCGGTTTAGCGGCATCGATGAATTTAGGTTGTACTTTTATCATATTCATTAATGAAACGAATTGCTGTAACTGCTGTTGCTGAGTACTTAACCAGGCTTCATAACTTTGACGTGTTAGGGTCAGCTGTTGTTGGCCATCTCTTACAGGTAAGGAAAACTGTTTCGGTAACGCTAAGGTTCCCTGTCTCAATGGATCGGTTACCACAAAGGCACCAATATCACAGTGACGAGACAACTCTGTTAAAGGGGCTAAACATTGTTGGTTAATATGTTGGCCGTCGGTAATGATCCAAATGAGCGAGCCTGGTTTTGCAATTCGCAGCAACCGTTGGCAGGCTTTAAACATATGGCCGGGATCGGGTGATAATTGATTTATTTGGTTTAATTGCTGTTGATGGACATCAATTAACCCTGAGGTTAATTGTAAAATACCTTGGCGGCGACTACGTGGCTTTAGCTCTAAGTGATTGCCTTCACTAGCAATTAACGCCCCAAGTCTATCGCCATTGTTAATGGCATTCCAACCTAATGTTGTTGCTAAATGGGCTACTTGTACCGACTGTAATAATAGCTGGGAGCCAAAGTATAAGCTGTGGCTTAAGTCTATCAATAGCAGGATAGGGCGTTCGCGTTCTTCAACAAACAACTTAGTATGCGCAACGCCTGTTCGCGCAGTGACTCGCCAGTCGATAGTACGAACGTCATCCCCATTTTGGTAATGACGTACTTCAGCAAACTCCATACCGCGGCCTTTTATTTGGCTGCTTCGGTGACCAGACAATGGCGCTTTCGCTCGCGATTGGCGATCGGGGATTGCGCGGGATAAGCTTTGACAAGCAATAAGCTCTTGCTCATTTAAGCTCACACCATCACTGTATAGTGGTAATGAATTAGTTGGGTTCATCATAATCTAATCATGCTTAAAAATAGGTGCTCGTGCTGCAACATTTACGGTACGGCAACTTGACTAAGAATATGATCAATCACTTGATCTGCCGTAACACCTTCCGCTTGCGCTTGATAACTGAGTAACAAACGATGACGTAACACATTAGGCGCAACAGCTTGAATGTCTTCTGGTGAAACAAAGTCCCGCTCATATAACCAAGCACGTGCTCTTGCGCAACGTTCTAATGAAATCGTGGCGCGAGGACTGACACCATATTCAAGCCATTTAGCTAAATCAGCACTGTAGCGTGCCGGTTGCCGAGTCGCCATCACAATTTCAACGATGTATTTCTCTAATGGTTCAGCTAAATAAATATCTAACGCCTGATCCCTAGCAGCAAATACGTCGGCTTGTGCGACTGGATCAATGGTAGGCAACTGATGTGTTTTGGCCTCTTTACGCGATTGTCGTAAGATTTCGACTTCGGTTTCGGCGCTTGGGTAATCTAGGTTTAAGTGCATTAAAAAACGATCTAATTGCGCTTCCGGCAACGGGTAAGTCCCTTCGTTTTCTAGCGGATTCTGTGTTGCCATCACTAAAAAAAGTGGCGGTAAAGGATAACTCGTTTTACCCACAGTAACTTGGCCTTCAGCCATGGCTTCTAATAACGCTGACTGAACTTTAGCTGGAGCGCGGTTAATTTCATCTGCTAGGATTAAATTATGGAAAATTGGCCCCGCTTCAAATTCGAATGTCCCAGTTTGTTGACGATAAATATCAGTACCAGTTAAATCTGCAGGCAGTAAGTCGGGAGTGAACTGGATACGATGAAACTCGCCTTCCACTCCATCACACAATGCTTTCACTGCACGTGTTTTGGCTAAGCCAGGTGGACCTTCAACTAATAAGTGTCCGTCTGCGATAAGAGCTATCAGCAAGTTTTCAGTTAATACGGGCTGACCTAAGACAACATTATCTAAATAGGTGCGTAGTGAGTGGAAACGACTTAACGGCATAGCTGTACTCAATTTATTTAGTTGGCATTGGGATTATTAAAACCTATGTTATGAATTCTATTAGTTTTTTGCTAGTAGAATTAACACAATTTAACTCTTTATGAAGCAGATAGTTGTAAACGCCTGTTTAAAACTATTCAATAAAAAGTTAGAATCAGGTCACACTTTGATGGTCTGACCAGATTATCTGGCAAAATAGAAACTTACCGGCAGAGCCGAGCTAAGCTAACAATAATAGAGGGTGGCACATGAGTGATAGACAACAAGTAACAAATTCCCGGGGTGAACGCATTGCGATTGTTGCCGGTTTAAGAACACCATTTGCAAAGCAAGCAACAGCCTTTCATGGCGTATCCGCGCTAGATATGGGCAAAATGGTGGTTAATGAGTTGCTGTCTCGCTCTGAAATCGACCCTCAGTTAATTGAACAACTGGTTTATGGCCAAGTAGTACAAATGCCAGCGGCACCCAATATTGCTCGCGAAATTGTACTTGGCACTGGCATGAATGTATCAACAGATGCTTATTCTGTCACTCGAGCTTGTGCAACTAGTTTTCAGTCGGCGGTTAACGTAGCTGAGTCAATTATGACTGGCAATATAGAAATCGGCTTAGCTGGTGGGTCTGACTCGTCTTCAGTATTACCGATTGGTGTTTCAAAAAAGCTTGCTCATGCTTTAGTCGATTTAAATAAAGCGCGTACTTTCAAGCAGAAATTTGCGATTGTACGTCGTTTAGGCTTGAAAGACCTGATGCCGGTACCGCCAGCGGTTGCTGAGTATTCAACAGGTTTGTCTATGGGGCAAACTGCTGAACAAATGGCTAAGACTTACAACATTAGCCGTGCTGATCAAGATGCATTAGCGCATCGTTCACATACATTGGCTACTGAAACGTGGAATTCTGGCGTGCTTCAACAAGAAGTGATGACAGCTCATATTCCACCTTACAAACAGTTTATTGATCGTGATAATAATATTCGTGAAAACTCTGTATTAGAGTCTTACGCCAAATTGCGTCCCGCATTTGACCGTAATCACGGTACCGTTACTGCCGCCAACAGCACGCCACTAACAGACGGTGCATCGGCCATTATTTTAATGAGTGAAGGTCGAGCTAAAGCCTTAGGTTATCAACCTATTGGTTATATTAAGAGTTATGCGTTTACTGCCATCGATGTATGGCAAGACATGTTAATGGGTCCTTCGTACGCGACGCCATTAGCATTGAAACGTGCTGGAATGGAATTAGAAGATTTAACCCTGATTGAAATGCACGAAGCATTTGCGGCACAAACATTGGCAAATATGCAGATGTTTGGTTCTAAAAAGTTTGCCGCAGAGAAGCTGGGCCGCAATCGTGCGATAGGCGAAATAGACATGAGTAAGTTTAACGTGCTGGGCGGTTCATTAGCCTATGGTCATCCTTTTGCGGCAACCGGTACGCGTTTGATTACCCAAGTGTGTAATGAACTTAAGCGTCGTGGCGGTGGTACTGGTTTAGCAACTGCTTGTGCTGCTGGTGGTTTAGGTGTGGCAATGATTTTGGAGGTGGAGTAATGAGCATGGAAAAAACATTTAATTTAGCTCGTCGTGACGATGGTATTGCCATTTTAACTATGGACGTTCCTGGCGAAACCATGAACACCTTAAAAGAACAATTTGGCCCTGAAATCAGTGAAATATTAGCTGAAATCAAAGCTGACAGCAGTATCAAAGGTCTCGTTGTTATTTCGGGTAAAGCAGATTCGTTTGTTGCCGGTGCCGACATTACAATGTTAGCCGCTTGCAAGAGTGAAGCTGATGCTAAGGCATTGTCACAACAAGGTCATGTGGTTTTTTCTGAGCTTGAAGGATTATCAATTCCTGTAGTTGCTGCTATCAATGGTGCCTGTTTAGGCGGTGGTTTAGAGTTAGCACTAGCGTGTCATTTACGTATATGCAGTGACGATAAAAAAACCATGCTAGGTGTGCCTGAAGTGCAACTGGGTTTATTGCCTGGCGGCGGTGGAACTCAGCGTTTGCCTCGATTAGTGGGTATTACCACTGCACTTGATATGATGTTAACAGGTAAGCAAATTCGTCCTAAGCAAGCGTTAAAAATGGGCTTGATAAATGATGTTGTGCCTAACTCTATTTTGCTTGAAACCGCAGTTGAGCTAGCGAAAAAAGGCAAACAAGCTGCAAAGCCTGTAGTGCAATCTAAAATAAATCAATTTTTAGAATCAACCTCGTTTACTCGCGACATTATTTTTGATCAAGCGCGTAAGCAAGTATTAAAGAAAACCCAAGGAAATTATCCTGCACCGGCTAAAATCATCGATTGTGTACGTCAAGGTATGAATAAAGGCATGGTGAAAGGGCTTGAGGTTGAAGCTACTCATTTTGCTAACTTAGTGATGTCAAAAGAGTCTGCTGCATTACGTAGCTTGTTTTTTGCCACCACGGAAATGAAAAAAGAAACTGGTGCAGAAGGCGCAGTGCCACGTAAAGTTAAAAAAGTAATGGTATTAGGCGGTGGCTTAATGGGCGGTGGTATCGCGTCTGTAACAACTACTAAAGCTAAAATTCCTGCGCGTGTAAAAGACATTTCAGAGCAGGGATTAAGTAACGCACTATCATATGCTTATAAGCTGCTAGATAAAGGCGTTAAGCGTCGTCATATGACACCTATAGCGCGTGACAATATCATGGCTTTAATGACAACGACGACAGAATATACGGGCATTAAAGATGCCGATATCGTTGTTGAAGCGGTATTTGAAGATTTAGCGCTTAAACATAAAATGGTTCAAGACGTTGAGCGTGAATGTGGTGAAAACACCATTTTTGCTTCTAATACGTCTTCATTACCTATTGGCCAAATTGCTTCTGCGGCAAGTCGTCCTGAAAATGTGATAGGCCTACATTACTTCTCCCCGGTAGAAAAAATGCCGTTAGTAGAAGTCATTGCCCATAAAACCACATCGCCAGAAACGATTGCAACTACAGTGGCGTTTGCGCGCAAGCAAGGAAAGACACCTATTGTGGTTCAAGACGGTGCTGGTTTTTATGTTAACCGTATTCTAGCTCTGTATATGAATGAAGCAGCGCAATTATTACTAGAAGGTCAGCGTATTGAGCATCTAGATCGCGCATTAGTTAAGTTTGGTTTCCCCGTGGGGCCGATGACGTTGCTTGATGAAGTGGGCATTGACGTAGGAGCTAAAATATCGCCGATTTTAGAAAAAGAGCTCGGCGATCGTTTTAAAGCGCCTGCAGCTTTTGACAAATTATTAGCTGATGACCGTAAGGGTCGTAAAAATGGCAAAGGCTTCTACCAATACGGACCTAAAGCTAAAAAAGCTAAATTGGTTGATGAATCGGTTTATAAGGTGCTCGATATCTTAATCGCTTCAGATAAAGAAGCAAAAGATGTGGCAGAGCGTTGTACTATTCAAATGCTCAACGAAGCTGTTCGTTGTCTTGAAGAGGGGATTATCGCCTCTGCAAGAGATGGAGATATCGGCGCAATATTCGGTATTGGCTTCCCGCCATTCTTAGGTGGTCCGTTCCGTTATATCGATACCTTAGGTGCGAGCAATTTAGTGGCAACTTTACATGGTTATCAATCACTGTACGGTGACCGTTTCGCACCATGCGATACGTTAGTCAAAATGGCTAGCGATGGCAGCCAATTTTATAAAAAGTAAATTGAGTGTTTGTCATTGATAGCTTTTTAGTTATCAAGTTGTAAAAAAGCGGCAATTTATTGCCGCTTTTTTATTTCCTATAGGCATACTTTCGCCTGATTTTTAATCATCACAATGCTTCTTTACGGTATAATACTCATTGTTTAGTATGATAAG
>NZ_JACJFI010000185.1 GCF_014164505.1 Shewanella sp. SG41-4
GTGATTGATGTTGTGATATTCAATAGTGGGAGTTGACAATTTTGGGTTTGATGCTGGGCTTGAGGGCGGTTTAGCCCTCCACAATCTAAGGCTTTACAGATCTTACGATAGGGTTTTGTAGACTAATAAGTGTTTCAGTAGACTGGATTTCATCAATAGATTGGATACGATTAATCAGCACATGCTGCAACCCGTCGATAGATTGGCACATTACCTTTACAAATACCGAGTAATTTCCGGTGGTGTAATACGCTTCTACTACTTCTTCTAATTCATTTAACTTGGCAATAGCTGCTGGATAATCGCCAGCACTCTTTAAATTGATACCGATAAAGCAGCAAACATCATAACCTAGCGCCTTGGGGTTTACGGTAATTTGCGCACCGGTAATAATGCCTGCTTGTTTCATTTTTTCAACGCGAACATGAATCGTCCCAGCACTGACATTAAAACGTTTAGCCAGTTCCGCAAAAGGTGTTCTGGCGTCTTGCATAAGTGCGGTAAGTATATGATTGTCTAATTCATCACGTTGAAATGAGCTATCCACTATATAAAGCCTAATAAACCATTAATTGGCCATAAATTTACGACTTTCATTGCATAATAGCTACTAAAATTAGCATGGTTATTAACAATGTTTAATTTTTTATTGGTCTGCTGTTGGCGCCATGAACGTGACGGGCGACTCAAAATGCATGACTTGTTGTGAATAAGGATGAGTTATCGATAATGCCGCGGCATGAAGGAGTAACCTAGGCGATAAACTTTTTGCTAAAGCATCGGCATAAAACCCATCACCTAGGATGGGGTGGCCTAATGCCATCATATGGACTCTAAGCTGATGCGATCGTCCAGTAATTGGAGTGAGTTTGACTAACGTTGACTTAGCACCATAGCTCACTACTTCAATTAACGTCACCGAAGGCTTGCCAACAGTGTGGTCTACTTTTTGTTTTGGTCTATTAGGCCAATCACAAATTAGCGGTAAATCGACTTTCGGGATATTAGACTTCATATGACCAGCCACTCGAGCAAAATAGGTTTTGGCTGTTTCTCTATCACGGAATTGACGCTTTAATTCTCGTTCAGCACTGCGTCGTAGTGCGACAACAATCACCCCAGAGGTAGCCATGTCTAATCTGTGTACAATTTGCGCATTTGGATGTTCAGCTAAAACCCGAGAATAAATACTGTCATGGTAAATAGCTTCCCTTCCTGGAACTGAAAGTAGTCCAGAGGGCTTGTTTGCGACCAGAATATCCTTGTCTTGATACACAATATCTAGCCAAGGAGTGGTAGGTGGGTTGTAAATGAAATCAGCCATAGTCGCTCTCGTGAGTCAATTCGCGGCAAAGATACCGCTAGGGCTTATGATGTGCAAGTATAGAATGGTATTGCTGAAAGGCTTAAACGACGATTTAAGAGAATGCATGACCATTGACGTGCATGATGGTGAATGTCCACACTACAAATGCGAGTGGGATATGTACCAATGCATAAAAGCATTGATCAAGACGACTCATACCTTTAGCCTGCCAAATTAAATAAAGGTGTGCACCAATGACGATCGGAAATAGCACTAACAATGGATAAAGTGAAAATGGACTGGCATCGGTAAAAATGGCATGACTCATCAACGCCCAAACCACCATAAAAGCGGTAGTCATTGGCGGCATTGCAACGCGATATTGATCTGGGTAAGGGAACATCCCGTGTCCTTAAAGTCATCTGTTGTGGCGTATTAGCCTTTTATTTCTTTTTTGCTCTGAATCACTTTTCGATGAACTATCGAGTAATGGCGTAATCCAGCGGGTCCGTGAGATACAATAACAGATAATAAAATAATAAAGATGACTAATTCAGAGTGGCACTGACTTATTTGAATAAAAAATCCTAGCAGTATGACTTTTAGTAAGGTTAACACTCCTTTGAGTTGTATTAGCCAGCGCCAATCTCTAATGATCTCCCAACTCATTAGTAATACACCGGATATGATTGCAATAAGCCAATAGTTAAACCACAGAGATAACTCAAGATTAAAGATCATGCCACCACCGCTTCCCACTACACCAATAATGTGCAGTGCTCTGAGTGCAGTTTTGCTTATTCGCTCAATCCAAAATCGGCGGTCTGATACTGGCATATTCTTTTTCTGATTCATGGTTTCGTTGCTAGGTTAACATTGCGGTAACATTAGCAATTTTAACCCGCGAAAACAGTGATGGATACAGCAGTTCTTTTCATTTTCAATGTGAATATTCAATTTAATTAATGAATGCCTTAAATACATGATTTTTGTTGTGCGCTCTAGCTTACAACGTAACGCTTAAGGGGGCGATCCTCTCTTAAGTATTCGCGGACAGTGAAATGAGAATAGGTTAATGAATAAATGAAATCGATACTCGCTATTTTAGTTTACTGCCGTATCACTTGAATCGTGAATGCTGCTCCAGATAATTTGGCTAAATCCGTGCTTATATAGAAAGGAATGTATAACGCTAAACGGTTATTTTTGGTTGGCGTTACCAGCAAACTATACCGCAGAGCGATTATTGTTGTTGTGATTCAAAAGGAAGAGTCTGGATCACAATTTCATCTTTATCCCGTGTGATATTGACGACAATAACTGTTAATTCACATACAATTAACCTCTGTTTTGAGCGTGACTATTGCGGTACATGATTGTAGCGTTCGCGATAGCGCCATTAACGCATTTGGAGCCTTATGAGAATTGGATTTTTTAGCGCAAAGCCTTACGACATTCGCCATTTCAATAGTATTAACGAAACCTTTAAGGTTGATATTGAATTCTTCGATTACCGACTTTGCATGCAAAACGTAAAATTAGCTGAAGGCTATGAAGTTGTATGCGCATTCGTCAACGACTCCTTATGTGAAGAAGTGTTAGTTGAGTTGGCCAAAGGCGGTACAAAAATAATCGCCATGCGTTGTGCTGGCTTTAATAATGTCGATCTGGTTGCTGCCGAGCGATTAGGCATGAGAGTGGTTAATGTACCAGCATATTCACCTGAGTCTGTCGCCGAGCATTCAGTGGCCTTAATGTTGACCTTAAATCGTAAAATCCATAAAGCTTACCAACGTACTCGTGATGCCAATTTTGCGTTGTCGGGTTTAGTCGGATTTAACATGTTTGGCAAAACAGTTGGGGTAATAGGCACAGGTAAAATTGGTTTAGCTACCATTAAGATTTTACTCGGCTTTGGTTGTAAAGTGATCGCCCATGATCCTTATCCAAACCAAGCTGTAATCGACTTAGGCGTCGAATATGTCCCATTAGAAAGCCTGTATCCTCAATGCGATATCATTAGTTTGCATTGTCCATTGACCAAAGATAATCATCATTTACTCAACAAAGTGAGCTTCAATCAAATGAAGCAAGGCGTTATGGTGATTAATACCAGCCGTGGCGGATTATTAGACGCATTTGATGCGATGGAAGCGTTAAAAGATGGCAAAATTGGCTCGTTAGGGCTTGATGTATATGAAAATGAGAAAGGGTTATTTTTCGAAGATAAATCAAATGAAATTATTCAAGATGATATCTTCCGTCGCTTGTCGGCTTGTCATAATGTGATTTTTACTGGTCACCAAGCCTTTTTAACTGAAGAGGCATTGAATGCAATAGCCTCAACCACATTAACTAATGTGACGCAGTTGACCACAGGGCAAACCTGTAACAATGAACTGTTTTAATTCGTACAGGTTAACGGTAAACATACGATTACATAGACTCTAATCACATTCTGCCCAGCTTGATAAACCTTAGGCAAAGTGTAAAAAAAATGGAATATTATGATCACAACAACAGAAATTCACGACATTAAAACGGCTACGGGCTTAATGCGTACAACGCTTTATCGTCCAGATACTAAAGGCCAATTTGCGACCATTATTTTCTACTCAGAAATATTTCAGCAAACCGCGCCTATTGCTCGCTCTGCGGCAATGTTAGCGGGTCATGGTTTTGTGGTTTTAGTACCAGAGGTGTTTCATGAACTGAACCCTATTGGAACGGTGTTAGCGTATGACGAAGCAGGTAAAGATAAAGGTAATGCAGACAAATGGGCCAAACCATTAGAGCAACATGACAGCGATACTCAAGCGTTAGTTGATTTTGCTCGATCTCAGTCATTTTGCAGCGACAAAGTGGGCGCTATGGGCGTATGCATTGGCGGTCATTTAGCTTATCGCACGGCGCTTAATCCAGACATCAGTGGAGCTTTTTGTTTATATCCAACTGATATTCATTCAAACACATTACCTTGCCAAGAAGGCAATGATTCATTAACCCGTACTGTCGATATAAAAGGCGAGTTGGTGATGGTGTTTGGTAAGCAAGATCCGCATGTCACTAAAGAAGGTCGTAAGCTTATTTATCAAAAGCTTGAGCAGGTAAATGCAAACTTTACTTGGCTTGAAGTCAACGCTCAACACGCTTTTATGCGTGATGAAGGCGAGCGTTACGATGCCGCTTTAGCGTTGCAAATGTATTTACAAGCGGTGGCATTTTTTCATCGAGTATTAAACTAGCTTTATTGCATACCTGCGCTTAGCTTGAACGAGTGCATATCAATCTATGAGATACATAAACTCGAAATTAAACCATTGAGTTTATGTATCTTTATCGCTGTGACCGGAAATTTATTAGCTACAAAATCGTTGATTCACTGACAATTAATTCAGCCCTATCAAACTAGGCTGTTTACTATTAGCGTGTCTATTCATCAACGATAATACATTCACAATAGAAATATGTATGTATTATCAAGTAGCTGCAGCTAGGTTACTTTAACCACCGTGCTCGGTTTGCATTAATCTTAGCTTTGGTTTTATTGCTTGTTGATAGCGCGCTCGATGTTCGGGTAATTTAATCACGGCTTTTTGCAGCATTAAGCTATTAGGGTAAGTCATTACATCGCCGACATCCCGTTTGATCAATACGTGAAACAAACTGATTTCAACAATAATGCCGCTCATATCTTCTTCTTTATCAACAATTTTTATTCGATCGCCAATACGATATGGGAATGCAAAAAAGATTAATACACCAGCAGTGATGTTGCTCAATATCGACCATTGAGCAAATAGCGCCACGCCTAATACCGCAAAGGCAGAAGACACAAATAACGACACCTCTTGATAGCCTAAGCCTAATGACACAGCCATGACGGATAACGTCACAAAAAACAGCAAGTAAGAAATTAAACGGGTAATTAAACGGCTACGAACCTCACTGACTTGTTTTTTTTCAGCCTGCAAATGGATCCATTTATTGACCTGACGTTGGGCAAAAAAGAACACCGCCAAATAAATAAAGATCATCAATAAATGGTTAAACATGTCAATTTCCTATCTGGTAATGATAATAAAACACTGTGTATTACTTGCGTTATTTGACGCGAACTTCGGCCAGCATTCTGGGGTATAATAGCGTTTTAAAGTAGAAAAATCTTGCTGTCGTATATTAAGCAAGACTCCTCACAGAGTGAAGTATGTCTGATTATAAAGTATTGCATGTCGACGGTGATAAATTTGGTGATTTTTGTGTACTTGATGATGGCGATTATCGGGTCTTGTCATTTGGTGATAATGACGAGCAAAGTAAAATGGATAAGAGTCAACCGCATGTACCGCAACATACTTATGTTCAGGCCATGTTGGCTGTGTTGTTATTCTCACAACCGAAAAGTGTGATTATTTTAGGCTTAGGCGGCGGGGCATTAGTACATTCTCTGAGGCATTTTGATGCAGCAATTAAGATTACTGCCGTTGAATTACGCCAACAAGTTATTGAAGTTGCTAAGCGCTTTTTTCAATTACCGTTGAGTAAAAAGCTCACTGTATTACATCAAGATGCGTATGAGTTTTTAGCGCAAGCAGAACACAAAAAAGTGGATGTCATTTTTGCTGATATCTACAGTGATAAAGGTGTAGATAAACAACAACTGTCTACCCAATTTATCGAACAAACAAAACCGCTACTCAAAACCGATGGTTTTTTAGTGTTAAATTGCTGGAAAGAACACAGTCGTGATTTACAGTTGCGTGACACTCTTCATGCACATTTTAACCAGGTCTTTGCATGTTTAACTGGCGGTGGCAATTGGGTGGTATTTGCTACTAATAAAGCCAATTGTTTTGCTGCTGCTAATAATAAGCAAGAGCTCCAAACGCTTTCACAAAAGCTTGATATTAATGTTAGCCGTGTACTGACAAGATTTGGCCCTTGGGAATAATTCCCAGCTGCAAATATCATTAAGCGAATACCGACCTATGTCGGTATTCGTTTTTTACGCTTAAGATTTTATCTAATCAGATAGTTCAATTTGTAAAACCGATTAAGGTGATAGTTTTTATCCGTTATACTTAATTAATATCCATCGCTATTATGATTCACATCAGATGACGAGCACATGTTCATCATCACCGACACCACATGGTATCGGGTTAACGTAAATCTTAATTCCAATGGAGCATGACATGACACAATCTATCATCAATAGCACTATCAAACCTTTTAAAGCTACTGCATTCCACAATGGTGCTTTCGTTGAAGTTACTGAGCAAGATTTATTAGGCAAGTGGGCAGTAGTATTTTTCTACCCAGCTGATTTCACATTCGTATGTCCAACAGAATTAGGCGACATGGCTGATCATTATGAGAAGCTACAGGGAATGGGCGTTGAAGTTTATTCAGTATCAACTGACACTCACTTTACTCACAAAGCTTGGCATTCAAGTTCAGACACAATCGGTAAAATTACTTACCCAATGATAGGCGACCCAACGGGTACCATCACTCGCAACTTTGGTGTGATGATTGAAGAAGACGGTTTAGCACTACGTGGTACTTTCGTTATCAACCCTGAAGGCCAAGTGAAAGTAGCTGAAATTCATGACCTAGGTATTGGCCGCAGCGCTTCTGAACTAGTTCGTAAGATTCAAGCTGCACAATATGTTGCAACTCACGATGGCGAAGTATGTCCAGCTAAATGGCAGCCAGGTGAAGAAACATTAGCTCCTTCAATTGACCTAGTCGGTAAAATCTAACCGCTAAGTTCACCCTTAGGTTAGTAATATCATCTCCAGCTAGTCGGTGTTCCCCCGGCACTGACTAGCACTTTTAAACTCATCGATTATTGCCCATTTTTTAGGAGTTGTTATGTTAGATGCGAATGTAAAAAATCAACTGAAAACCTATCTGCAAAACCTCAAGCGCCCAGTTGAACTTGTCGTATCTGCAGATGACTCAAACAAAGGCAAAGAATTAACCAGCCTAGCCCAAGACATTGTTGACTCATCAGACTTAGTTTCAGTAACGTATCAGCAAGGCAAGCGCACACCAAGCATGAGTGTGATTAACCCACAAGCTGCAACCAACATAACCTTTGCTGGATTGCCAATGGGCCATGAATTTACCTCACTGGTGTTAGCGTTATTACACAGCGGCGGACATCCGATTAAGTTAGATGCGGATATCATTGAACAAATCCGTCAATTACCTGGTGAATTTCATTTTGAAACCTATATTTCGTTAAGTTGCCAAACCTGTCCAGAAGTGATCCAAGCACTGAATATGATGGCGGCAATTAACCCCAATATTACTAACGTGATGATTGACGGTGCGCTTTTCCAACAGGAAGTCAGCGATCGCAATATCATGTCAGTTCCATCAGTATTTTTAAACGGCGAAGCCTTCTCTGTCGGTGCCATTAGCGTTGTTGAAGTACTGAATAAATTAGATAAAAATGCTGCGGGCAGACAAGCCGAACAATTAAACCAAAAATCAGTTTTTGATATGTTAGTGGTTGGCGGCGGCCCAGCAGGTGCAGCCGCGGCAATTTATTCTGCTCGCAAAGGCTTAAACACCGGTATTGTTGCCGATAAATTTGGCGGACAAGTCGCCGAAACAGTAGGTATTGAGAACTTTATTTCAGTGTCTAAAACCGTAGGCCCGAAACTGGTGGCTAACCTTGAAGCCCACGTTAAAGATTATGACGTCGACATTATGCAAAACCAACGTGCGTTGAGTTTAGCTAAAAATGGCCTGTTTGATGTGACCTTACAAAGTGGCGCAACGCTGCGCAGTAAAACGATAATTTTGGCAACGGGTGCACGTTGGAGAGAAATGAACGTGCCTGGTGAACAAGAATACCGTAATAAAGGCGTAGCCTATTGTCCACATTGTGATGGCCCACTATTTAAAGGTAAACGTGTTGCGGTTATTGGTGGTGGTAACTCCGGTATTGAAGCGGCAATCGATTTAGCCAATATCGTTGAACACGTGACCGTACTTGAGTTTGACAGTAGATTACGTGCCGATGAAGTGCTACAGCGCAAAGCTAAATCAATGGGTAACATCACTATTATTACCCAAGCCATGACCACAGAAGTAAAAGGTGATGGCACCCGTGTGACCAGCTTGATTTACACCGATCGTGCGACAGGTGAAAGTAATCAAGTCACGCTAGCGGGTATCTTTGTGCAAATTGGTTTAGTTCCTAATACAGAGTGGCTAAAAGGCGTGGTTGATATGACACCTCGTGGCGAAATTATTGTCGACGAACGTGGTCAAACATCTATCCCTGGTGTGTTCGCCGCAGGTGATGTAACCAATACTCCTTTTAAACAAATTATTATTGCTATGGGCAGTGGCGCAACAGCATCACTGGGTGCATTTGACTATTTGATAAGACATTCAGAAGAGACAGACGTAAAAGCCGCGTAAGAATGGCAACATTCGAGTTTCTGTAAGCTCACCGAATAAAAATAGCCTGCATTTTGCAGGCTATTTTTTTGCATATTCATTAGTAACCTTTGATCGTACG
>NZ_JACJFI010000186.1 GCF_014164505.1 Shewanella sp. SG41-4
GCCAGAAGTTGTAACCATAGCACCAGCCAAAACGACGACTGAAGAAGTGCCAGCAGCTGAAACAGAATTACCAGCCAAAACAACGACTGAAGTAGTGCCAGAAGCTGTAACTAAAGTACCAGCCAAAGCGGCGGCTGATGTAGTACCAGAAGCTGTAACTGAAGTACTAGCCAAAACGGCGACTGAAGTAGTGCCAGAAGCTGTAACTGAAACAACAGCCAAAGCGGCGGTTGCTGTAGTGCCAGAAGCTGTAACTAAAACAACAGCCAAAGCGGCGGTTGTAGCAGTGTCAGAAGTTGTAACTAAAGCTCCTGCAAAAGCGACGGTTACAGTAGCCCCTGCTGCTGAAAAAGAAACGAACTAACTCTGGTAAACAATATTCAAGTGATCATCACATAAATGTTCACTTGGATGTTAATTGAAATGCAAAGATCTCAAACAGCTTGCAGCAAAGCCTAAACAGGTTGTGTTAACAAGGACAATAGTTGGGATAGCGATTAAATCGTAGACATAAAAAAACACCGCCCAGAGGCGGTGTTTTTTATGGAGCTAAACAGTACTTAAGCTTCTGCTACAATAGCAATCTTAACTACAGCTTTAACTTCTGCGTGTACTTGAACTTCAATTTCGAAGTTGCCAGTAGTGCGTAAAGCACCTAAAGGTAAACGAACTTCAGATTTAGCAAGTGCTACGCCAGCTGCAGTAACTGCATCAGCGATATCACGGTTGCCAATTGATCCGAATAATTTACCTTCATCACCTGCTTTAGAAGCAATAACAACAGCTTCTAATGCAGTTAATTTATCAGCACGTGCAGTCGCTGTAGCTAATTCAGCAGCTAATTTAGCTTCTAATTCAGCACGACGAGCTTCAAATACTTCAGTGTTTGCTGCGTTTGCTACAACTGCTTTACCATAAGGTAAAAGGAAGTTACGAGCATAACCAGCTTTAACTGAAACTTGGTCGCCTAAGCTACCTAAGTTTGCAACTTTATCTAGCAAAATAACGTTCATTATCAAGTCCTCTATATTCGATTAGGAATTAATACTGCAATATTACTGATGTAAATCAGTATATGGCAGTAGAGAAAGATAACGAGCACGCTTGATAGCGCGAGCTAGTTGGCGTTGATATCTAGCACTAGTACCAGTGATACGGCTAGGAACAATCTTACCGCTTTCAGTGATATAATTCTTTAAAGTAACGATATCTTTATAATCTATCTCAACAACACCTTCAGCGGTGAAGCGACAGAACTTGCGACGACGGAAATAACGTGCCATTTTGACAGTCTCCTAAGTTTTCAATTCGACATTTTCAGCATGCAAGACTAAACGGTTTTGTCCATTTCGCCCTTGTTGTAGTGAAAGAAATCCTTCAACATCAACTTGCACACCAGCTTGTAATTTATTTGCAACGCTGTTAAAGCGCGGACCACTTAATACCACTTGAATCAAACAGTAGACGTTTCTCAACATTTCTACTTCTTGTCGCTGTGATTTATGCTCTACCGTTAGAACCACATGGGCTATACCGCTAGGGCTATCTAGTCGTCTTGTACGAGTTATCGTGCCAGACAACACTAAGTGATTATTCACAAAAAATTATTCAGCGTTTTCTTCAGCGTTTTCTTCTACATTACGGTCATCAGAAGGTGAACGACGTGAATCACGTTCGTCTCTTGCTTTTGCCATAGGAGAAGCTTCAGTAACTGCAGCTTTAGTGCGCATTACCATGTTACGCAGAACAGCGTCGTTGAAACGGAAAGCTGTTTCTAGTTCTTCGATAGACTCTGCAGTTGCTTCTACGTTCAAAAGAACATAGTGAGCTTTATGTAGGTCTTGGATCGGGTAAGCCAATTGACGACGGCCCCAATCTTCTAAACGGTGGACTGTACCATTAGCAGCGGTGATAACACCGGTGTAACGCTCAATCATACCTGGGACTTGTTCACTTTGATCTGGGTGAACCATAAATACGATTTCATAATGACGCATTTATTGCTCCTTACGGTTAAGTAGCCTCTTTTCTGGCTCAGTCAGACCAATGTGGAGGCAAGGAACGAATTAAAGTGACTGATTTGAGCGCGCGATGATACATAAAGCGCACTATAAACTCAAGTACTAACTCACTCTTTTCAGCAATCTTGATTACAGGTATGATGGCGGCAGTCCAAAATACCGCGTTTACGCCGCCAACAATAAAATACTCTAATGATGACCATGAAAAACATTGTAACAACATGCTGCCTTTTTTTATTGTCTGCTCCGGCATGGGCGTTAGTACCCCCTGATTACCAAGAACCGCCTAGTAGTTTTAATGCTGAAGTCGAAGCTGGCTTACAATTAAACAGTGGTAACAACGAAACTAAAAACTTCAACGGCCGTACTTATTTAACTTACGACTCGCCGAGCACCAAACAAGAAGCGACATTAAAGGCTTATTATGCCGCAGATGGGACTGAGTCGACTGCGGAAAAATACGAATTGTTTTTACAGTCTAACTATAAATTAGAACGTGGTTATGTGTTTGGTCGTGGCGAATTTACCTGGAACGAGTTTGGTTCTTATACTCGTATTTCTACTATTTCTACTGGTTATGGTTTTGACTTAATTAAAAACACTAAAACTAAATTGAGCCTTGAAGCCGGTCCTGGTTATCGATACGACCAACCGCAATCCAGTATTGCTGAACCAAACCCTGATGAAAACCGTGATGTCATTTTACGTTCCGCGGCTAAATATACGGTGAAACTGCAAGAATATACTAGCTTCAATGCCGACGTAACAGCCGAAACAGGTTTAGACAACAACACGTTAACCATTGATATGAGTTATAAAAATACATTCATTCAAGATTGGGCATTTAAAATTGGTATGAACATCAAGTACACTGAAGTTGTGCCTGATGAGAGCCAAAACACCGATACCGTCACCACATTCAACTTGTTGTACACGTTTCAATAGTGATAGACCGTAAATTCAGCGTCACAATACAATCAATCAGTAAGGCTAATATGACCTTATTGAATCAATAAAGGTCAAGTTATGAACAGCCCGTTACGCAGTTTTGCATCCTTATATAGCACCACTTTTTTAATGGTGCTTGCTGCAGGCCTACTAACAACTTACTTAGGATTAAGCCTAACAACAATGCAAGTACCGCAAATATGGATTGGTGGCATGATGTCTGCCTACTATATTGGCCTTGTCTGCGGTTCAAAAGTTGGTCATAAACTTATCGCTCAAGTTGGCCATATCCGTGCATTTGTTGCCTGTGCAGGAATAGTCACGGCATCAGCACTAGGTCATGCTTTAATCGACAACTTAACCATATGGTTAGTATTACGCCTTGCTGTTGGCATGGGGATGATGTGCCAATATATGGTGTTAGAAAGCTGGCTTAATGAGCAAGCCGAAAATAGCCAACGCGGCACCGTGTTTGCCAGTTACATGATTGTATCTTACTTAGGGTTAATGGCTGGCCAAGGAGCCATTAGCTTATATCCCGATTTAGGCATAGAACCACTTCTGTTAATCTCTATATGCTTTGCATTGTGTATTGTGCCTATTTCAATCACTCGCAGAATTCACCCAGAACCATTAACCCCGGCACCATTACAAATGGGTCTGTATTGGAAACGAGCACCTCAAGCCTTAACGACAATAGCGTTAGGAAGCATGATTGTTGGCTGTTTCTATGGTCTGGCTCCCTCTTATGCTACAGCCAAAGGCATTGATCCGGAACATGTTGCACTCTACATGTCTTGTACCATTTTTGCAGGGTTGTTAGCCCAATGGCCAATGGGTAAATTATCCGACATTATTTCTCGTAGCCTATTAATTAGAATTAACTGCTCGTTATTAGGCATTATTGTATTAATTATTACTGTCGTTCCATTTCACTCTGTTTATTCATTAATATTAACCAGTGTATTTGGTATTCTAGCGTTCACCTTATATCCATTAGCAACTGCATTAGCCAATTCGCGCGTAGAACAACACGAGCGAGTAGGACTGTCGGCTACCATATTAGTGACCTTCGGTATTGGAGCAAGTATTGGTCCTTTAGTCGCCTCAGGTTTAATGCAGGCTTTAGGTGACCAAATGCTATATGGCTTTATGGCAATCTGTTCGTTTACCCTACTCTTTAGGTTGCTGTGGATTAATTTACGCCAAAAAGCGGAACAGACAGCCACTGGAGATTACATTATGGCCGGTGGTGATTTGGTCAGTTCGCCGTTGGCATCATCATTTGATCCACGTGTAAATATTGAAATGGTCAACGAGCAAATGATTAATCCTGCCGATGATGCTTTTGATACCGTGCCAAATTCGACTGACGATGACCTTGAAGATGCCGATGAACAAGCAGGTTATAATACTGCTTATGCTAGCGTAGTAAACGATGGCACTTTGGGACATGAAGAATTAGATGACGAAGATGTCGATAACGAGATCGGTAGACATTAATTTGATTAATTAAATAGTATTAATTACATTGATGAAATTTGAATGCGTTAACCACTCTGAATTGATTAACACGTTAAAGCAGTTTGTAAAACAATCAATATTCTGAATTCGAGATAATAAAAAACGGCGATTAATATCGCCGTTTTTTGATCGTGTTCTATCGCAAAATCGCTAATAGATAGGTGATTAACCTAAACGTTGTCTAACCGCTTCAAATAAACACACACCAGTGGCAACAGACACGTTGAGACTAGACACGCTTCCAGACATCGGAATTGATACTAGTGAATCACAACCTTCGCGCGATAAACGACGCAAACCTTTATCTTCTGCGCCCATAGCAATCGCTAGCGGCCCTTTAAGGTCTGCTTGGTATACATTACCCTCGGCTTCGCCTGCAGTACCGACAATCCAAACACCTTTCTCTTGTAAGTGACGCATAGTACGAGCAAGGTTAGTCACTTGGAATAACGGTATGGTTTCTGCTGCACCACAAGCGACTTTGCTTACGGTTGAGGTTAACCCTACGGAGTTATCTTTTGGTACGATAACCGCATGTACTCCAGCCGCATCAGCATTACGCAAACATGCACCAAGGTTATGAGGATCAGTTACACCGTCTAAAATCAATAAAAAAGGCACTGCTGTTTTATCAAGTAACTCATCTAAATCTTTTTCTGTCAGAGGCTTTACAGCCTTAACGCGAGCCACAATACCTTGGTGTTGTGAGCTACCCGCTTTGTCATCTAACACTTTACGTGCTGCACGTTGTAGTGTTGTACCAAAGGTTGACGCTAAATTAATTAACGGGGTTAAGCGTTCGTCATCACGGCCTTGCAATAGCCAAAGTTCAATCACACGTTCAGGGGTGTTATCTAACAAAGCTTGAACGGCGTGAATGCCAAAAATGGTATCTTGTTTTTTCATTTAATTACTTACTCTTGCTGCGCTTGGCAGGGTTTTTCTTAACGCTAGAATCTAATTTTTCAGCATCCGCTTTTTGTGCAAATGCAGAAGGTTTTTTTACAGCAGCGGGTTTTGCAGCTGGAGATGAAGCTTTGCCACTTGAACGGCGCTTGCTGGCCTTAGGCTTATCAGACTTTGGTTTGTCAGACTTTGATTTATCAGACTTAGGCTTATCTGATTTAGGTTTGTCAGACTTTGCAGATGATTTGCCTCGAGCTGACTTAGCACCTTCAGCATTGACTCGCTGGCGAGCGGTTGTAGGCTTACTGCCTTTACGCGCAGTTTTACTCGCACCTTTAGTATTGTCACCCACCATCAATAAATCAATTTGACGATCATCAAGATTAACCGCCGCGACTTTAACCGCCACAGGATCGCCTACTTGATATACTTGGCGAGTATTTTCACCAATTAATCGTTGTCGCATCGGATCAAATTGATAATAGTCACTGGCAAGACTGGAAATATGTACCAATCCATCAATAAATAATTCGTTTAATCTGACAAATAATCCAAAGCTAGTCACTGAAGCAATAACCGCATCGAAGGTATCGCCGACGTGATCTTGCATATATTCACATTTCAACCAGTCACTTACATCACGGGTTGCTTCATCTGCACGACGCTCGGTAGTGGAACATTCTTCACCTAACGAGTCTAGCTCTTCAATTTGATAGAGATAACCACCATCTTGAGTCCATTTATCGCTAATATTGCCAAGCTCTTTTGCGAGTAAATATTTAATCACTCGATGCAATACTAAATCAGGATAACGACGAATTGGCGACGTAAAATGCGAATAAGCTTCTAATGCCAAACCAAAGTGACCTTCGTTGTCTGGGCTGTAAACGGCCTGGCGCATTGAACGCAATAACATGACCTGAATGAGTTCAAAGTCAGGGCGGTCAGCAATTTTTAACATCAGATTTTGATAGTCAGTCGGAGTCGGTTCTAGTCCGCCATCCATGCTTAAGCCGCGTTCAGCAAGAAACTCTTTGAAATTAGCCAGTTTTTGTTCAGACGGGGCTTCGTGAACACGATATAGCACTTCACCTTTGTGTTTTTTGACAAATTTCGCCGACGCCACGTTGGCTAAAATCATACATTCTTCAATGATTTTATGCGCTTGATTGCGACCTCTAGGAACAATTTTATCAATTTTACGTTGTTCATTAAAAATAAACTGTGTTTCTAGAGTTTCAAAAGCGATTGCCCCACGCTCAGCACGGCGCTCATCTAAGATCAGATACAACGACTGTAAACACAATAAATGTGGGAATAACGCGTCATGCTCAGGGGCAATAGCGCCACCTTCAAGCATGTCGGCGACTTGAGTATAAGTAAAACGTGCATGAGAGTGCATTACCGCGGAATAAAACTTAGTACCCGATAATTTACCCGCAGCAGAAATTGTCATTTCAGCGACCATACACAAACGGTCGACTTTAGGCTTTAATGAACACAAGCCATTAGAAATTTTCTCAGGCAACATTGGGATAACTTGCGATGGGAAATATACCGAGTTACCACGTGCACGCGCTTCAGTATCTAATGCTGAATCAGTACGAACATAATGGCTCACATCGGCAATCGCTACCCATAAACGCCAGCCACCACTCGGTTTTGCCTCAGCATATACCGCGTCATCAAAGTCACGGGCATCTTCGCCATCAATAGTAACCAACGGTAAATGACGTAAATCGACGCGACCTAACTTATCTTCTTCAGTAACTTCGTCAGGAATACGCTTAAGTTTTTTCTCAATAATCGCTGACCAAGTATGTGGTAAATCATAATTACGTAACGCAATTTCGATTTCCATACCCGGAGCCATTGTTTTACCCAAGACTTCAGTTACTTTCGCTGCCGCTTTAACAAAACGACCAGGGCGACGAGTTAATTCAACCACTACAACATCACCGGCGCGCGCGCCTAGTGTATCTTCGCTGGCGATTAATATTTCTTGGGTGATGCGTCTGTCATCAGCAATAACAAAACCCATGCCGCCGTCGACGTGATAACGGCCGACCAATGCAGCAGTTCGCTCATGAACTAATCGCACAATTCGTGCTTCGCGACGACCACGACGATCAGTACCCGCTTTTTGAGCAAGCACTTTATCGCCATGAAAATACATCAGCATATCGCGATTGTTAATAAATAAGTCGTCTCCGCCTTCATCTGGCTTGAAAAAGCCAAATCCATCGCGATGGCCTAAAACGGTACCAGACAATAAGTCCATCCGTTCGGGTAAGCCATAGCTTTGCCCGCGAGTAAAGACTAGCTGGCCATCACGCTCCATTGCACGTAAACGACGGCGGAGTGCTTCTAATGGCACTTCATCTGTAATGGATAATGCTTCAGCTATTTTATCGCGGGTAACAGGAGACTTTTGAGCGCGCAAGTATTCTAAAATATACTCACGGCTAGGAATAGGATTGTCGTACTTGTCTTGTTCTCTCTCAAAATGAGGATCGTTGATCATTCAATTTCCAAATAATTCGCTCCATATTGTGGAGCCTTTAACGTGTGTACAGCTGAGGCTGCTGTGCCCTGGCCACAATACTGGCGGGCATTTTTGCAGCGAGCATCTGCAGTAAAGACGAGGCCTTTTTCTGTTGGGCGTCGTCATCAAATATACTGTTATATAACCAATGATAGCCAAGTTCATAATCGGCAGGACTTCCATAGCCTTCACCAAATAAACGAACCAGTGTCATTCTTGCGGTTAAATCCCCATTAGCTGCCGCAGGCAACACATATTGCACTGCACGATTGGGATCTTTAATCACTAGTTTACCGCGATAATAATAATCTGCCAATTTTACCATCGCTTCAGCACTACCTTGCTCAGCAGAGGTTTGTAGCAGCGCCATGCCGCGAGAAGGATGAGCCTTGACACAAACACCGTTATTAAGCATTTCACCCCATAAAAACTGGTACATGGGTTGCTGTAATACTTCAGCACGGGCTTCAATATCTTGAACCAGCTGACAGTCGTCTGCTTTTACGCGTTGTAAATATTGATTTGAGCGGATGAGCGAAATCAATTGTTGATCGCTATAGATATCGACGGCTTCTGTAACCGCAATGACATTGATCGAAACCATACTCAACAATAATAAACAGATACGCAACATAAGGATTCTCGATGACACTTTCATGACTTATCCATCGGCAGTATACCGTATTTCTTGAATAGAAACTGTTACAACCGTTAATTGCGTCCATTAAAAAGGCCGCTTATCGCGTAATGCCGATCAGTTAAGCGGTAAAACGAGAAAATTTAACTGATCGGTTGACCGATCTTTCTAGTCTGCGAAAATCCGATAATCTTTATTATCGGATTTTTTTTTATGGAACTTTCAGAAGCCC
>NZ_JACJFI010000187.1 GCF_014164505.1 Shewanella sp. SG41-4
CTCAACGGTATGGCTTAGATATGTCGAATTACCGACCCGTGAGGCGCTCAACATTAATGCATTAATGGGCATAAAAAGTCCTTTTTGGTTTTAGTTTTTGACAGTTTATCAAAGATTAATCATTGCCGACACAGAGTTTGTTTTTGTAGTCTATTTTTCAGTTTCAATTAATCAACCCTCCCTAGAATCTGCTCGCGTGAATTTCAAGACGATGTTTTATCTTGCTATAAAAGAGTCATAAATCTTTTTTAATATAACTAAGCTTGAATTTTCATTTTATGGACATATTATGTCTATAGTAACAATCGTAAATCGGCACTTTTGCCATACAGGAGCTTAAATGAAGCGTATATTTTTGTTGATTGCAACCAACTTTGCCATCTTACTGGTTGCCTCAATTGTAATGTCTATTCTTGGGGTTAATACCTCAACGATGGGTGGACTGTTAGTATTTGCTGCCATTTTTGGTTTTGGTGGCTCGTTTATCAGTTTAGCCATTTCAAAATGGATGGCGAAGAAAACCATGGGTTGTGAAGTTATCACGCAACCTCGTGACAGTATGGAACGTTGGTTAGTAGAAACGGTTGCACGCCAAGCTGAACAGTCGGGTATTAAAATGCCTGAAGTGGCTATATATCAGTCGCCAGAAATGAACGCATTTGCAACCGGTCCAAGTAAAAATAATGCCCTTGTTGCAGTGAGTTCTGGTTTGCTTTACGGCATGACTCAAGATGAGATTGAAGGCGTACTTGCCCATGAAGTGAGCCACGTGGCAAACGGCGACATGGTGACCTTAACCTTAATCCAAGGTGTGGTGAATACCTTTGTTATTTTTGCAGCACGCGTTGTTGCTGGCATTATTAATAATTTTGTTTCCAGTAATGATGAAGAAGGTGAAGGCTTAGGTATGTTTGCTTACATGGCTGTAGTCTTTGTACTTGATATGCTATTCGGTATTTTGGCATCGATTATTGTGGCTTACTTTTCACGTATTCGAGAGTTTAAAGCAGATGAAGGCGCTGCTCGTTTAGCTGGCAAAAATAAAATGATTGCCGCATTAGAACGATTACGTCAAGGCCCTGAGTCTGGTGCTATGCCTGCACAAATGTCAGCCTTTGGTATTAATGGCAAACGTTCAATGGCTGAGTTAATGATGAGTCATCCGCCACTAGAGAAGCGTATCGAGGCATTAAAAAACAGTTAGTATTCATGCGTTTACCATGAATTTATACTGATATTCGACTAAGGAGCCTTTTGGCTCCTTTTTTATTTATGACGTTAAATTATGGTTGAATTTGAGGCGTTAATCGGGTAACTATAGTTAACTAATAGTATTAATCGCTCGCATCGATTGCATTTGGTTGTTTAATCACAGCTTATAGGATAGGTTCTGATGTATAGTGCAACTCGCATTGATATTGATAATAAGTATTTATATGAGAACTAAAATAAATCCCGATTGTAAATGCTAATTATCGATACTCATAACATTACTAATAATCATATAAATTAAGTATGGCTCGTCTCAAAGAGTACACTAAACATTATTCAGGATATTATTATGCTTAAAAAAGCTATTTCTCAAGTGCAATTAAGAGAATGGCAGCTAGAAATAAATGATATTTCTGCCGAGTTTCGCCTTACCATTATGTTTTACCTGATTAATGCTGAAAACGGCGTTGAAACTATTTGCACAAGTCAAAGTATTGATGAGATTACTCAGCGATTGCATGAAGCTAGCTTGCTACAACATTTGGAAGCGGAAAAGTCTCACAGTGTAAAAACGACAGAGCAAGACAATGCCGTTTATCATCAACCTATTCGTTCATCTACAGGTCATATCATCGGTGTGATCACCTTTAGCGACAAAGCTATCGAACCGTCTCAGCAAGGATTATTTCAACCCTTGTCGGCAATGCAAACACGCATAGCTGATATGCTAAGTAATGCCATCCGTTATTATATTAACTCTTTAGCTATAGATTCTAATGCCTCTGAACCTGTGTCGCTCGATGTTGATTTACAGTCATTTATTGATGCTTTTGAAGAACATATGTGGGTTAAAGATGCTAACGGACTCTATGTTGCGTGTAATAAAAGCGTTGAACGAGCTTGGCGAAAATCTACAGAACAAATTGTTGGCAAAACGGACTTTGATCTTTTTGATACACGTACAGCAAATGAATTTATTGAGAGTGATAAATTAGCCATTAGTAATGGCTCGACTGTAGTGGTGTCGGAATGTGAAGAAGTTGATGTTAATTTTAATAAAGTCTGGCTCGAAACCATTAAAGCGCCGATTTATAATACCCAAGGTAAATTGACTGGGGTTATTGGTATGACCCGCAATATTGCCAAACACAAAGAGGCGCAAGAACAACTCATTTTAGCCGCCAATGTGTTTCAAAATGCAGTCGAAGGGGTCGTGATCACCGATAGTAATGGCAATATTACTGAAATTAACCAAGCATTTACAGATATTACAGGTTACAGCCGCGAAGAGGTTATAGGCCAAAATCCTAGAATGCTGAGTTCAGGACGTCATCCTAAAAGCTTTTTTGAACGATTGTGGAATACGTTATTAGTTCAAGGTAAGTGGCACGGTGAAATTTGGAACCGACGTAAGCATGGTGCCATTTTTCCGCAAGCGATTACCATCAGTGCAGTATTCGATAAACTCAATATCATTCAGTATTATGTCGCAGTATTTGCCGATATTTCAGCGCAAAAACAAAATGAAGAAAAGCTGAAAAACTTAGCCTATTTCGATCCACTGACGCAACTGCCTAACCGAATGCAATTCATGTCACTGCTCGAGCAAGAGGTCAATCACTCTCACCGGGCTAAAAAGCAGTTGGCTATTGTGTTCTTAGATATCGATTTTTTTAAGCACATTAACGACAGTTTAGGCCATGTTATTGGCGATGAGATTTTAGTTGAATTGGCTAAACGCTTATCTTACGCTTTATCTGATTTTGATGTGTTAGCACGTTTAAGTGGTGATGAGTTTGTGGTCATGTTACCGAGCATTATGGGTACTGATTCTGTGACGTCATCAGTTGACCGTATTCGCAGTGTATTTGAACGACCATTTATACTGGATAATTCCCAATCTGTGCGTCTTACCGCCAGTATGGGAGTAGCGATATATCCAAGTGATGGTGACGACCACGACAGTTTATTACGAAATGCTGACGCTGCTATGCATCGTGCCAAGTTAGATGGGCGAAATAATTATGCCTTTTATACCGAGTCGATGACCAAGCAAGCTGTAGCACAATTAAAAATGCAAAACGCATTGCATCAAGCATTGGTTAATGAAGAATTTTATCTCGTTTATCAACCTAAGTTAACATTATCTAATCTGTCACCTAGTGGCTTTGAAGCGTTAATTCGTTGGTCAGATCCGGTTTTTGGCAATATCTCACCAGCAGAGTTTATACCCTTAGCAGAGAAGATTGGCTTGATTTGGGATATTGGTTTGTGGGTATTAAAGGCTGCCTGCTTACAAGGGGTTGAATGGTTAACCCAAGGCAAAATGTTTGAACGTATTTCAGTAAATGTGGCGAGTTTACAACTGCAAAGAAATGATTTTGTCGATAAAGTACGCTCTATTTTATTGGAAACAGGATTACCGGCCAAACATTTGGAATTAGAAGTCACCGAGTCTTGTATGATGCATGATCCCGACGCGATTATTCGTGATTTGAAATTACTCGGCGCCATGGGGATTGCCCTGAGCATCGACGACTTTGGTACCGGTTATTCTTCACTCAACTATCTCAAAAAGTTACCGATTGATAAATTGAAAATCGATCAATCTTTTGTACGCGATATTCCTCATGATGTGAATAACACCGCCATTGCGAAAGCCGTTATAGCATTGGGGCATGCATTGAATTTGCAGATTATTGCTGAAGGTGTGGAAACTGTCGATCAAGCTGATTTCCTGCGCCTCAATGGTTGTGATTTGGTTCAAGGATATTTGTACAGTAAACCGCGATTGCCTGAAGACCTTAATGAGTTTTTACCTATGATCCGTAACAGCAGTAAACTGCCCAATCGTAAACTACCCAGTTAAACTAAAATAAATAAAAAGCAGCTTACACATTATGTAAGCTGCTTTTTTATCAAAATCATGACTTTTAGCGCAGAATTAAGCGTAAATATCTACGTTAATAGATGTTGAATTACTGCTAGCCGTTTCTGTGTTATCACCATTATAAATGCTGCTTAACGCCTCAAAGAAAATACTGCCGATGTCCTCGTCAGATAAGCTTTCTGTAAGTGGTTTTAATTCATCTAACATAGACTTCAACGACTCTTGCTGTTCGTCGGTTAATGATGCCAACATGTCTGTGGTTAATTGCTGCTGATCATCAGACAATGTCGATACAGCTGTATCTAGCCCAGGCGGAACACCGCCTTTTGGTGGCGGCGGACCATCAGGACGTGGAGGTCTTTGCGTGTTCTCAGTTGATGCCATTTGTATCGATGTATTACCACTAGTCACTTGCATATTTATTCCTTACGCATTGATTATTAGCTATTTTAGGAAAAATCACCTTGTAACCGCACAGTGTTAGTTACGTTGCTTTGGCGGTTGTTTCATATTTTCAGGACCATTTGCGGGTACAGCGACAAGCTCTCCATCGATAATTTGGCAGGTTGCTTCAAGAGTATCTCCACGCGGGGTGTCAAAACTAACCTGATCATTTTCAGCACTGTTAGCACACGCTTCAACAGCTTCTTTAGGTGGTTTTCTATCATGCGGGTTAGCATTAGCACCGACAGATGTTAATGCCATAAAGCTAAGTAGACCAATACAGATTGGCTTAAGGGTCATTGTGACACTCCTTGGTTAGGTAATTAAAGAGAATATAACCTAACAATGTGGAGTAATTGTGCAGAATTAGAGGAGATTTTTATCAGTTATTTATCGTCACTAGTTTGTGCGTATATAGCTGGTTATAATGTATTTTATGCAAATATCTCAAAAGCTTTTCTTGGCCTTCGTTGGCCTTACCAGTGTTGTGCTTATCGCCACGTTATCATTAGCGAGGTGGAGTTTTGACCAAGGTTTTTTAGACTACATCAACGGATTAGAACAAGAGCGTCTTCTGCATTTATCGGATGAGCTATTGACGCTATATGCGGCTAATTCTGTAGCACAAACAGATCCATCAATAATGACAGAGCAACAATCTACCAGAGTGTGGCAGTCGATTAATCAAAAAGCATTAGCACAAGTCATTAGTCTTCACGCTCCATTTCCAAAAAGAAATAGACCCGGCGACGGGGCAAGACCGCCAAGACCTGCAGGTGATAATCGTCCTCCAATGGGACCTGATCGACGTTTAGGTCCTCCTAGGCAACGGCCACCTTTTTCACCACCTTCTGGTCCACCGACAGGGTTATATTCAGCAGAACAACAGTTTATTAGCGGCGTTGATATTGGTCATATGGATAATCGGATTAGCTTACCGTTGTTATCTAATGATCGTATAGTGGGTTATTTATACAGTAGACCTATTCGTGAGGTTGAATCTGATTCAGCTACCGCATTTTCTCAGCAACAACGTTGGACCAGTGTCGGGATCGGTTTATTGTGCCTACTGCTTGCGAGCGCAATTGCTTGGTGGTTGTCACGTTTTTTACTGATACCGGTTAAACAAGTTATGTTGGGTGTATCGTATTTATCTCAAGGTAATTATGATGAACGCTTATCACCTCAGCGCGCAGACGAGTTAGGGCAATTAATGGCCAATATTGATCATCTCGCCATGACCTTATCTAAAAATCGAAGTGCTAAAAATCGTTGGTTAGCAGATATTTCTCATGAACTGCGCACGCCCTTGAGTATTTTATGTGGTGAGATTGATGCGATTAAAGCCGGCATCAGAACGTTCGATAACACTCAGCTCAGCTCACTTGAACAAGAAGTGTTACGCATGAAGCACTTAGTCGATGATTTGTATGAACTGTCTTTATCTGATGTTGGTGGGTTACGTTATCATTTTCAACGAGTGAACGTCAGTGAGTCACTACAAAGCACGCTTAATAGTATGGCTACCAGCCTACAAGATAAAGGCTTAACGCTACAAAGTCAGATCCAGCCTGAGGTATATTTATCTGCTGATGTGCTTCGTCTTGAACAGTTATTTATTAATTTGTTTATGAACTCTATGGCTTACACGGACAGCCCAGGGGTCATAAACGTGCGATTATCTCAACAAGCCAGAAAGGTGATATTAACCATTAATGACACCAAACCCAGTGCCAGTGTTGAAGAGTGTGAGCACCTGTTTGAACCATTATATCGCCAAGACAGTGCCCGCACGCGTCGTGGTAGTGGTGCTGGTCTTGGTCTAACCATCTGTAAAAATATTGTCGAAGCTCATGATGGGATCATTAACGCCATCCCATCACCTTTGGGTGGACTTTGTATTGAAGTACAATTACCTATGCGCAGGGAGAGAGTATGAGTGGACATGTTCATCAACAACCATTGACCATATTAGTGGTGGAAGACGAGCCTAAAATAGCCCAGATTTTAGTCGACTTTTTAACCCTTGAAGGTTTTAACACCTTGGTACAACACGATGGTCGTGATGTGATTGAAACCATTAAGTCTCAACAAATTGATTTTATGATTTTAGATCTGATGTTGCCCTATAAAGACGGATTAACCATTTGCCGTGAATTGAGGCAATTTTCAATGTTGCCAGTATTAATGTTAACGGCGCGGGTAGATGAAATTGATCGCTTAATGGGTTTAGATATTGGCGCAGACGATTATGTATGTAAGCCATTTTCGGCTAGGGAAGTCGTTGCTCGGGTAAAAACGATTTTAAGGCGGGTTGAAAATACCCATGGCAGTCATAGCGAGCAGGTTATTCGTTATAAGCATCTACAAATCAATATTGAACGCTTTAAATGTCATGTCGACCAACAAGAAGTAGAATTAACACCGGTTGAATTTAGATTACTGCATACTTTGCTTAAACGGCCTGGTGTGGTGCATTCTCGCGATAGTCTCATGCAGGTGTGTTATGTAGACGATCGTATTGTTAGTTCTCGCACCATTGACAGTCATGTGAAGAATCTACGTCATAAGTTAACCCAGGCCAGCCAACAAAAGGAGCTACTGCATTCCATTTATGGTGTGGGCTATAAGGTCGAATAGTGCTTCGTTTAATTGTTAATCTATTTTTGCGCTTAAAACTGTCTATCGGCATTCCAATATAATCGTCATCCTTAGTTGATGGCGATTAATGTGTCTTATTGTTCGCTTTTAGTTTCGGTAAAACTCCTCTGAATCTGCACTGTTTTTGCGCTTTTAATTGTTAACATCATTCTACAGAATGCTCCTAGCTATAAGCATTAACCCTCGCTGTATGGATTAACAAGGAATAGTGCTATGCCGTCACTAATATTATTATTACTACTGTGCTGTCAGGTCTTTCTGACGATAGCGTTGGTTGCAGTATTTATCGGCGGTTATCAAGAACAGTCATAATGTGATCTTAACGCCAGAGTCTCTTGTTAACCTTTCAAGTACCCACGCGAATCATTTTCTAAGTGTTTTATAAAATGCTCAGCATGTCGTTGTTGCCGTCCCCCTAGCAATATTATTCTCCAAAATCTGGCGCATTGGCCCTGCTTTATTGATTTATTACATTTATCTACGATGTTTACTCGCTCATAGCTTGGCTTTTGTTTAGAATGTCGTTGATATCATTTAGGGTATCAACGTGGTCTTGTGCTGGCATTGAATATACTGGCGCGTTATTACTTACCTCTAACAGAACGTGGCAATTAAGCCGTGAATGTTAGACTAAGAGTTGATAGTCGGATAAATCCCGATCACGTAAGATAGACCTTCCACTGGCATGCGCCGTTAGGAATACATTTATACTGAGGTGGACTGTTTTTCTGCCTAGGAGCATTAATGCAACTGTTTGTAAAAGATTTAACCGTTATCGATTTTTCTTACCTTTGCCCTGTTCGTGGCATGGTAGGTGAGAGCTGGATTGTCGATGTACTATTAGATGGCGGCTTAGACGAGCAAAATATGGTGCTCGACTTTGGCAAGGTTAAACGCATCATCAAAAACACCATTGATGATGTAGCCGATCATCGTTTGTTAATCCCTACTGCGTGTAGCGAAGTGCGCTGGCAGCAAAAAAGCGACCGAGTGTGGATGGATTTTAGCAGTGAAAAAGGTGATATACATTTAGCATGTCCTTCACAAGCATTTGCGCTTATTCCTACAGAAGTGATTGACTACCAAAGCGTTAATGACTTTTTGAAAAAAGCCTTACGTGAAGTGTTACCTGAGAATGTCCAAGGCATCAGCCTCACATTGCGCAGCGAAGTGCTCGACACCCCGTTTTACCATTACAGCCACGGATTACGTAAACATGACGGCAACTGTCAGCGTATTGCGCATGGTCATCGTAGCCCGGTAACCGTATTTGAAAATGGTATTGCAGAGCCCAAATGGGACCAATACTGGGCTGAACGTTGGCATGATATTTACCTCGGCACCGAAGAAGACTTAGTGTCGGTAAAAACACTAGAGTTGTCGAAGCAAACTAAAATCAGCGACGAAACTCATTTTGGTTTTCACTATGTTGCACCTCAAGGTGATTTTCAATTAGCGATGCCTAAGCATTGCTGTGAC
>NZ_JACJFI010000188.1 GCF_014164505.1 Shewanella sp. SG41-4
TAACGGTTTTGGTTTGGTCACCGATATGTATTTGATAGCTTCACTCCATTGACCTGTTTGTACTTCGGATGATGTGCTTGCATATTTCATACGAGCCTTAATTTTTAATGCAGTTTCTCCTACGACTACATTGAACTTTGTATCACCTAAAGCCCAAGTTTCACCATTATCGAGCGACCACTCAACAATAGTGTCTAATTGCGGTTCTTCACCATTATCCAGTGCAGATAACTCAATATCCTGACCAGATATAGCTTGATTAGTACCGTCAATTTTTAACTTTGGAATGTCATAACTAATCAAAGTCACTTCGTCCGAATTTGTAATAACACCCGTTTCTTTATTCGTTAACACAGCACGAACCTTGATCGTTTCAGGACTTGTTGATTTGATTGATATGTACTGGCGGTCTGCAAACTCATCATCAGTAACCCACTGCCCTGTACTATCTACAATTTGCCAATCAATATCACCCAACACTCTAAAGTCATCATAAGAAGCTGTATCAAATCGAATATCAAAATTCGCTGGCACTCTAGATTGGACCAGTCTTGAGATCACTTGACCTTCTACCGCAGTCCCCTTAACAACGGTAATGCTTCTAGGTGTAGAAATACGCTCCACAACAATTTCAGGATATGGTGATTTAGCCTTAGCAACAGCATATACCGCCTGGTTCCGTTCAAAAATAATGTTGGCATCCAGTCCGATAGTGGCTATACCATCAGTTCCCGCCTCAACGACTTCAGTTATTGGTTCGTAAACTTGACCGTTCTTGAATGCCAAATAAACATCCCAACCATCACCCATGGTTGCTACATTATATTCAAACAAGCCAGTAGCATTATTGCGAAGACCTAGCTTAACGGAGGCGTAAATCGTGTCCGTTGAAGCGTATTTAGGGCTATCCAATTCCATCAACACTTGCATGTAAGGATGTGGCGTTACCACTAAATCAAAATCTTTCTGAATATTGATTTCTGGTGCTAATCGATAACTTGCTTTTAATGTGTAACCAATTTTATTCCACAACACTGAATTACCTAACTTTTCTGCGTATGCGGAAAATGTTTGGATTTCTCCAAATGGTAATTGATTATGTTTGTAATACTTTTCATCTCCATTTTCATTGCTTAGAGTGACATCTACATGCGCTCTGCTTGATTTACCTGTATATCGTCCAAGTAAAGTATCGTTAATGGATACGCTATAAACCCCATCACTTAATTTTAATTTTTCATCTAAATCAAGTGTTAGCGGTAATGGCTCGGTTGATTCGAATTCGACAGTTTCACTTCCAACTTTCCCTACGCTACCGGTTTTGTTAACGATATAAGCATCATAGGATAATTGATGTTTACCTAAATTTTTAACGGCTCCCGATACTGCTGATTGGTAAGACGTGACCAACGTGCTTAAGCCTTCTGGTAATTGAGTCCACTCAATATAACAAGCGTAATTGTTGTCATTAGATGCCAAGGTTGCAGCCGCTTTAGTTCCATATAAATCACACCGAACTCCCCGAGTGCGATTAACGGCAAGCGCCACATCTTCTACTTTTTGAATTACTGTGACGGGTTTGTAACTCAAAGCAAATGCGATTTGTAGGTAGTTAAAAGGCATTGAAAGAGTAGATATATTTCCATTACTATCTTCCGCCTCAACTTCCATAACTTATGATTTGTTCGCATCCAGCTCGAAGCCTTCACTCGTGAGCATTTTGAAATGAGCATCACTATTGATTGTGATTGCATCACGGCCATCAATTTTAATGCTCTTGATTTCAGTGTCACCAGTCAGACCGTTATGTGCTACAACCATTACATCATCAAGCATATTAATGGTTTGGGCTGAAGAAAGTTGCTCAATAGAGCGACTCTTGTGCATAACTTTAATTTGTGGCAATGGTCTAGATACAAAGACGTTTTCATAAGTGGTTGTCGATTCATTATTGTATGAATCCTTGGCAACCACTTTTACGGTATATTCGCCAGGTGTTAGGGAACTCATATCAAAAGGATACGCGCTCGCCTGCCCCTCGGAAACAACTGACTTATTCGTTAATGTTTGCAAATCTGAAATAGTGTTTGGAATGTCAAAACTAATTTCTTGTCCATTAACGTTCAGTTTGTTTACGCTTTTGGTTCCTTCATTTGCAGTAAAGAACAACTCTACTTTGGATGGCCTCCACCAAATTTCAGTGCTATCCAATTCTGAGCGTTGATTGCTTACGCCAACGGCCCCGGTCCCACCCGCGACAACAACAGGGAAACTTAAATCACTATTGACAACTGGTTCGTCCTCAAGCGTAGGATTAAATGTCGTAAATACAATATTCGGTCCACGGAAATCATGATGAATAACCCAGTCCTTTTTTGTCTGTTCTTCATCTGGCCAGCCGCCAATCTTACTATTGGCTTTAATAATGTAGTTACTGTCTGTTTGAAGCGATGATGGTTCACGCGTATATGAAATATTGCTATAAACTATACATGAGTTGGCTCCCACAGGGACTTCGCACGAACCGACGCCATCTACTGTCAAAGTTTGTACATAGTTTCGAGGCTCTACTAATAACGTCGTCATCGATAACTTGCTTGACGCGCTATAATTGTACATTTCGAATCCTTTCAACACCTTACTCATTAATCGAGTTGTGATGTCGGTTAATAAAGGTTTTTCTGGTTCATTAACATTTAAAGCTATTGAACCTGAAGAAATTTTAAATTCGTCTAATGTCGAACCATTGAACCCATATAGTTCATATCCAGCCGATTGAACGCCAGATTTCTTAAATATCCCCGTTAATTTTTTACTGTCACCACTTATACCATCAGGTAAATCTGTCCATTTGATATAACAAGGTACATCACCTTTTTTTATCACGCCTTGAGCCAAAACCTCAGAATCGACTAAGCGACATCCAGTAAGATCATCTAATGGTATTTCTGATATTTCACTAACAATCGCGTCAAATGTATCCTTGGCTACTTTGATAGTTGATAGCTCAGTTTTAATATCGCCTTCAAAAGTTTTCGACTCTACTCCAGAAGCGTATCCAAGCGGGAGCTGATCTACATATTTACATTGATTGCCTTGAACGGTGTAAGGTGCATTACAGCTGTCTGTAATAGGTATCTCTTGTTTTAAAACACAGTTTAAGAACGTTTCAGACATACCTGATGGACAGTAATCATACACAACACTGACCGTCTTATTGTATTCACATTGGCCATCTTTCGATGTGTAACCTTCTGGGCAACTCGATAATACAGATGATTTTTCTATGCCTTCACATTGGTATGTTGTTAAGTTCAGCGTCATTCCTGCTTCGCACGTACAAGATGCATCCACAATAGTAGAAGAACACTTAGGCGCAGCGAACACATCTTTAACACACTCTCCACCTATGAGTTCATATGACGCGCTACAACTCTTAACTAGTGGCGTTGTATCAATAAATACGCAAGACTTAGCATCTGTCGATTTGATAAAACCTACCGGGCACGTACCAACTAAATTAGAGTTAGTTACTTTCTTACATTGTTCATCTGATACCTTATTAAATGAAGGATCAGCACAGACCCAACTTTCAGTTTCAGTTAATAACAACGAACAACTAGAACCTGATAATGAATACTTAGGATCATTACACTTATATATATGATTATTAGTTAATACTTTCTCACATATTTCCGTGGTTGAATTCGGAGTATACGAAGAGTCTGGACATGACAATGAATATGCGCCAGTTTGGTACCAACTACATGAACCGTCATTGTTATCAGTATAATTCTCTGGACAAGTCCATCCATTATCTCTGTTTTGTAGTTGGGTACACGAACCATCATTATGATTATCATAGTAATCAGGGCAAGTGTAAGCATAAGTTAACGTATCTATAGAATGGCAAGATGAACCTGATAGTGTCCAATTAGCATCGCAAGACCATGTGTTTGCGGTATTAACGACCTTACTACAGACAGAATTATTGCGAGTATAATCTGCTGGACAGCTATAGCTAAACGCCTGAGTTTCTAGCAGGCTACAAGTTGACCCACTTAGCGAATAACTGGCACTTGGGCAGCTCCACGTATTTGCTGCCGTTTGAAGTTGTGAACAGGTACTGCCACTTAGGGTAAAATTTGTAGGGCAGCTATAGCTAAACGCCTGTGTTTCTAACAAACTACAAGTGCTTCCACTTAAGGTGTGACTGGCACTTGGACAGTTCCACGTATTTGCTGCCGTTTGAAGCTGTGAACAGGTACTGCCACTTAGGGTATAATTTGTAGGGCAGTTATAACTAAATGCCTGTGTTTCTAGCAGGCTACAAGTTGACCCACTTAGCGAATAACTGGCACTTGGGCAGCTCCATGTATTTGCTACTGTTTGAAGCTGCGAACAGGTACTGCCACTTAGGGTATAATTTGTAGGGCAGTTATAGCTAAATCCCTGTGTTTCTAGCAGGCTACAAGTTGACCCGCTTAGCGAATAACTGGCACTTGGACAGCTCCATGTATTTGCTGCCGTTTGAAGCTGCGAACAGGTACTGCCACTTAGGGTATAATTTGTAGGGCAGTTATAGCTAAATGCCTGCGTTTCTAGCAGGCTACAAGTTGACCCACTTAGCGAATAACTGGCACTTGGGCAGCTCCACGAATTTGCTGTATTTTCCTGTTTTGAACACGAATTTCCATTTAAAGAATAACCTGTGGGGCAGTCATAATAAAACGCCTGCGATAGAATCTGACTGCACGAGCTCCCACTTAGTGTATAACTGGCACTTGGGCAGCTCCATGTGTTTGCTACTGTTTGAAGCTGTGAACAGGTACTGCCACTTAGGGTATAATTTGTAGGGCAGTTATAACTAAATGCCTGTGTTTCTAGTAGGCTACAAGTTGACCCACTTAGCGAATAACTGGCACTTGGACAGCTCCATGTATTTGCTACTGTTTGAAGCTGCGAACAGGTACTGCCACTTAGGGTATAATTTGTAGGGCAGTTATAGCTAAATGCCTGCGTTTCTAGCAGGCTACAAGTTGACCCACTTAGCGAATAACTGGCACTTGGACAGCTCCATGTATTTGCTACTGTTTGAAGCTGTGAACAGGTACTGCCACTTAGGGTATAATTTGTAGGGCAGCTATAGCTAAATGCTTGAGATTCAAATTTTTCACAATTGTCTGAAGAACCATTTAAGCTGTAACCCGTAGAGCACGTCGCAGATACAGTAGTTACACTTTGACAAGTACCATTTACCAAAGTGTGACCGGATAAACATTGCGATGGCGCAGCTCCTGGTACGTAACCGCAAGTCCCCATCGAATCAAAACCTTTAGAGGAACCGGAACAATTATCAGGAAGAATTTGGTTAGTTTTTGTTATCTCGTTATAACAGCTACAAGCACCGTTTTCAAAATCACAAGCCCCCCTATTATTTTGGTATTCATATAAATCACACGCATAACCAAAATACTTTGTATAACAAAGCCCATCTAAACCACTTTTAGTTCCAGTTGGACAAAATGGTGAATATGTGGCTATTGATTGGCAAAGATCAGTAGAAGAATTATAGCTGTATCCTGAACCACAAGTTGGGGCTTGAGCTAACGTTCTTTCACATTGATTATTTGTAGCCGAGTATGTGTAACCAGACGCACACACTTTGCTAGCCGTTTGAGTCACTGTTTTTTCACAACGTGAATTAGCTGCTGAATAGGTATATCCGCTAGCGCACACAGCCGAGGCTGCTGATGTGGTGGTTTTCTCGCAACGATTGTTTGTAGCAGAGTAAGTGTAACCCGAAGCACACACTTTGCTAGCCGTTTGAGTCACTGTTTTTTCACAGCGCGAATTAGCTGCAGAATAGGTGTAACCGCTAGCGCATACAGCCGAGGCCGCTGATGTCGTAGTTTTCTCGCAACGATTATTTGTTGAAGAATAGGTATAACCTGACGCGCACACTTTGCTTGCTACTTCAGTTACCGTTTTTTCGCAGCGTGAATTAGATGAAGAATAGGTATAGCCACTAGCACATACTGCTGATGCAACTTGAGTTATTGTTTTTTCACAACTATCGGTTAAAGATGTGTAACTATATCCAGATAAACAAGACTTGCTTGCTGCTTGAGTAAGGGTTCGTTCACAGCGTGAATTGGTTGCAGAGTAGGTATAACCGCTAGCACATACTGCTGAAGCGTTCTGGGTTATTGTTTTCTCACATCGATTATTTGATGAAGAATAAGTATAGCCTGACGCACACACTTTGCTTGCTGCTTCAATTACTGTTTTTTCGCAGCGCGAATTAGCTGCTGAATAGGTGTAACCGCTGGCGCACACAACTGAGGCTGCTGATGTGGTGGTTTTCTCGCAACGATTGTTTGTAGCAGAGTAAGTGTAACCCGAAGCACACACTTTGCTAGCCGTTTGAGTCACCGTTTTTTCGCAGCGTGAATTAGCTGCTGAATAGGTGTAACCGCTGGCACACACAACTGAGGCTGCTGATGTGGTGGTTTTCTCGCAACGATTGTTTGTTGAAGAATAGGTATAGCCAGACGCGCACACTTTGCTTGCTACTTCAGTTACCGTTTTTTCGCAGCGTGAATTAGCTGTTGAATAAGTGTAGCCTGACGCGCACACGGCTGAGGCCGCAGATGTTGTGGTTTTCTCGCAACGATTGTTTGTTGTTGAGAATGAATATCCATTGGGACACACTTTGCTAGCCGTTTGTGTTACCGTTTTTTCACAACGGCTATTCGCGGCTGAATATGTATAGCCGCTGGTACACACCGCTGACGCAGCTGATGTGGTTGTCTTTTCACAGCGATCTGTCCCTGAATTATAAGCGTATCCTGTTACACATACTTTAGAAGCGGTTTGAGTTAAGGTCTTTTCACAACGCTTATTTGCTACAGAATAGGCGTAACCTGCACTACAAACTGGATCTGCATCTTCAGTCAATGGCTTTTCGCAACGATCATTTGCAGAGGAATAGGTATACCCTGTCGCACAAACTTTAGAGGCAATTTGCTCTACGGTCTTTTCACATCGTTGATTTATTACTGAGTAAGCGAAACCTGTTGCGCAAGTTGGCGTCGCCACTGCGCTTAGTGTTCTCTCACAAATCTTTGATGTCGCGTTATACGAAAATCCAGATAAACATTCAAAATTCACATTTTGAGTAATCGTTTTGCGGCAATCATTTGTTGCGGCCTGATAACTATAGGAACTATCAGGGCAAGTCTTAGATGCGGCTTCTACGATAGTTTTTTCACATCTTTTATTTTCTTCGGAATAGGTATAACCAGTTGAACATTTAACGAGAGTATCTTGGAATTCGGTCTTAGTGCAGGTTCCATCTTTGTTGCTCACGTACCCACTTGGGCAGCTGACTTTTGGTATTTCTGTTTGCTTAGTACATTTCGTGACGTCACCTGAAATAGCCCAATCATCACCAGGACACGTGTAAAGTAAACTTGTTGTATTTACCTTTTGACACGTACTTGTCGCTGCATCCTGAGTATATGAGTCTGGACAAACCTCAGCTGTAACTTTCGGAATTTCTAACGTGTAATGGGATAAACCAACAATGTTTGACTCTGCCGGATTAAATGGGATTTTTAAGGCTCCCCCAGTCAATGAAAAATCTTGAACAATTTTAAGCGTTTCTCCCGGCTTTAGAGTTTTACCTTGAATGATGATGCTTGAAACAGCATCACTCGCTAAGGTGACTCTTATTTCAGTCAAACCTTGTGCGACCTTGCCGTTGGAATCGGTTATTGGTGAAGTTTCTAGAACGGTTACCGGCACATTAGTTCTATCAAGCACTAACTTGTCTAATGCAAGCGCCTTTATTTCGGGTAACAGTGTGGCTGTGTTGCTAGAGGCATAACTCACTGGGATAAAACCCAACACCGTTATTAATGCCAAAAATCTCATTAATCCGTTCATTTAAATCTCCGCGATAGACTATTCCACGGATTATTTTACTTAACTGTTTACCTAGTTTTGTTTGGTTCAGAGGCTTTTTAGGACGCGCTATTTATTTTTTTGCTTTTCTTCGGTTGCTGGATTTGGAAGTAGAGTGAAAATAGAAAGAAAGACAAATAGGAGTAATCATGTTTCACGATAACAACAGTATCTACTCAACAGCACATTTTGATGAGCCGCCAGTTCAAGCATATGAGCATACCGAGAACGGATACCATAATCATGAATCATATCAAGAAACAAACAATCCACGATACAGTGGTGCATTCAGTGAATTTTACTCATTAAAATGTCACGGTACAAAAGCTGCTATCGAACTAAAACCGTCTATCACTCGAAAGTCTCAGTGGGAAACTGTGATGCTAGAGGCAGCTAATGCAACTGGTCCAAAGCAATTTAATTGGTCTGATAAAACCTCAATACAAATTACAAAAAATGAATTACCTCATGTCATTGGTATGCGTCTAGCGAAGTACACCTAGCATCGATGTTCTGATTGTCTAAAAATACCTGCTCAATGATAAATTTGGAGCAGGTGATGAAAACATACAGAACAACGACTCAGTGGCAGATGCTACTTCAACAACGCGGCTCGTTTAGTGGCACTAATATCGAATTTTGCCAACACCATAATGTCTCTATCACCACTTACTATAAACAGCGCGCTTTACTGGCTGAGTATCA
>NZ_JACJFI010000189.1 GCF_014164505.1 Shewanella sp. SG41-4
TTTAAATTCTTCAACCAACTCTTTGGTAAACATCTTCGTGAGTACAGCAATATTCGATTTAACGATTATTTGTTGTGCAGAGTACTGAGCCAAAAACTTATTCTGTACCATGCGATCTCGACTATCTGGCAGTAAACATGACGCCACGGCTAAGTAGGCGGGATAAGCACTCAACATTAAACACTGCTGGTAATTGTCACCTAAGTATTGAGTCATTTTGGCATCTAAATCACGTAAGCTCTCAAGCTCGCAGTCTGAAACCAATTGATTTTTATCAAGTTGAATCGGGTTTTGTATGCGTTTATTAAAGATGGTCCACACTTCAGACTGGTCATCTAAATGCTGTTTAATTTTCTCTAACGTACCAGGGTTATTAGCATCACCCTTTTGTGGTGCAGACGCTTTACTGGTGATGTAAAACACGGCATGTGCTTTATGTACCGCTTGCCAAATAGCCTCGCTTACCTTTGATTCTTTACCTTCAATACCAGGCACATCGAGTAAATTAAATTGGCAGCCATCAACATCAAATGAATAACATTGAGTGTCTAACGTAAAATCAGATTGGCCATTACCAATAATGCCGCCATCCGCAAATGGTTCGGCTAGTTTGATGGCTGAAATTAAGTGTAAATAGTTTTTTTCTATCTCATTAACCCTGGTAACCAGCTGATTTCGCGATTCAAGATGGCTAGCCGTTTGTTGGGTGAGTGCCGATTTAGCACTGCTGAAAGCGTCATTAGTCGAATTAGCGGCTTTGGCTTGTGGACTGGTTTTAAAAAGCCAAATAAACCGTTGTAAAAGCGATACTGATTTTTTTAAATCAATCCAAACTTGCTGTGCCAAATTATGACTCGTTTCGCACTGTATAAGCATTTGTTTAAGTTCGGTTTGCTCAATATTCCACGCAGCATCGATTGTTTCTATTTGCTTTTCAGTATCTAAAATTAGTTGCCTGGTTTGCTCAACTGTATCGACCGTAATACCCGCATCAAGTTGCCATTGTTTAAATTTAGCTTGTTGTTGTTTCTTAGTCGCTTCACCGAGCAAAATCCGCAGGGTTTCAATAATGGTCGACTTACCTGCATTGGTTTCGCCATAAAGTGCAATGGTAAAGGTATTCCATTCAGCGTATTTTTCAAGCTCATTGAGCTTGGCGGTGATATCGCCATACAGATTATTTAACAGCTGTTGGCTATAAGCGGTGGTGTCTTTTGTCGCTAGATCGCCAGAATCAATTGTAAGGTCGTTAAGTAACTTATCCACTAACGATTGAACATGTTGATAAATATGATGGGTACTATATTGAGGGTTTTGCATTCTGTTATATCATTCCTTTGAAAAATCCATTTTATGACGACGTAACTGTCATCAATCTTTTATTACGCCGCAAGCGGTAACGCTATTATTATATTTTACTTTTACACCTTATTAAAAAATCTATCCACCTGTTTTTACGATATTTTCGAGGAGTGTCGACTATTTAAGCGGATCTATTATCTTGCGCTAAATACGTGTATTACATGAGTAAGGTATTGATAGGCACTAGCAAAGTAAGGGCAAAATACGGGTAAGCACAAAAGCCGTATATCGACTGATGTACTTACCCAAAACTATTATTTTGCTGACGACTTTTTACTGCCTACCCCTTTTTTAGCAGCTTTCGAAAGGGCTTTAGCATCCAAGCGAGCTTTGGCGATACGTTCAAGCAGTTTGTCGGCAGGTTCGTCGTTAGGGTCTTGTGGCACTAACTCCCCGCGGAATGCCTTAGCCAAAATGCTTTGGGTGAGGTTATCGACTCGCATTTGGGCTTTTTTCACCTGCGATTCGATGGTGTCGGCAAGTTCAAAGTAATTATCGACAAGGCGGACGATTTCTTTTTGTTCTTTTATGGGTGGTAAAGGAATTGTCGACTCACGGCACTGTGTCAACGATATATTAATTTGACCAACGGACCCTTTGGTATCAGGCATAACCGCTCTCACTAGTTCCCCCTCACAAAGAACAAAATATAAAAACTTGTTATTAAGAAATTCATCATTTGCTCTAAAAAGAGTAATAGCCTGATTTAGGTTCCATTCAGGATATTGATCTGTCAATATCGCTACTTTCCCAAGTGGTGGACCTACAATATTCATCAACACATCACCAGGATAGGCAATTGATCTTTTAGATTTTTCTTGATGAGTTTCATTAGTAACAAATTGGGGTTTATAGTCAAAGTCGATTTTCTGGTTGACTATATTGTAAACTTTTAAAAAAGGAACTGTCCCATTTTGATTAAATGGGTCATTTTTGGGTGTCGAACCACTTTGAACTTTTTTACAAACATCAGTGGCTGCTTTTAGCACCCAACCTTTAGGAATTAAACGTGAACAAACTTCTGCATATTCATCGCATCCACGCCACTCTTCTGTCAACTTACCTGATACTGCTGAGGCGAGCACGGATTGGCGGAAGCGTTTTAGGATAGCGGGGATGCCATCGAGGCGGGCTTTGATGGTGTCGACCTGCGCCAACACTTCATCCAGTTTTTCGACGATGCGCTTTTGTTCGGGTTGAGGGGCTAATGGTATGTTAGTTGTTTGAACCATTTTTTTGCTAAGTTCAACTTGGTTGGTGGAACCGTTTTGTAGTCCGTTAATACCCCCTTGCGTTTCAGGATGCATAATCCAATAAAAAGCATATTTAGAATTAACTAATGAATTGGTTCTAACAATGGTGACATGACTATCAACAACTTTTGCTTTGTTAAGTTGCTCTAAGTTCACATAACACGCGCGTCCTATTGTTCCAGTCCCAGTCGAATTCCATAAGATATCACCTTCGACTAAATACCTTTGAACATCCCATTTATCCCATTGCTCAGGATGAATATATTTTAAATGTTCTTGCTGAATACCAAACCAACGTACAGCCTTTTGATTTACAACCGGATACTCACTATATTCGACGTATTTTGGGCTTTTACCACGTTGAATATAGTCAGATATTGCTTCCAAATTTGTATCTGCCCATCCTTTTTGCAAAAGTCTCATTACTGATCCTCCGGCTTTTCTACTAACCCAAATGCTTCTGCAACGAGCTGTTTTTGCCCTTCGGCAACATCATCTGCACCTAATGACAGCATCAGCTGATAAATTTCCGACATGGCTTCAGTCAGATCGGCCATGGCCTCGCCTGCTAGGATTTCAGGTTCTGGCAAGTTCTCGCTATTAGTTGCGGCTAAATCTTTAAGCCAGGAAATATCTAATGAGTCACCTTTTTGATCGCGTATGTAGTCACGGCTGAACTTTCGGAAACGGGCGGTTTCAAGAGATTGCGCTTTCTCGCTTGACGCTTCATTAGCTTCTACACTGTCTTTTTCAGTGACTTTTTCAGTAGCGTCGACGCTTGTGTCAATTTCGCCAAGTTGCTGCCAAACGCCCTCTTTACGAGGAGATTGACCGTTGCTGTCGCTACCAAAGGCTTTGATGAAATCGTGAAAATGGGCGTCTGTTAGCGGGCGGCGTTTACCAAAGGTATTCATGTTAGTACGCATGTCGTACACCCATGTTGCTGTGGTGCAGCCTTTGTCTTGATTTGGATTGGTTGGGCTGCCTTTTTGGAAAAACAGCACGTTGGTTTTTACCCCAGCGGCATAAAAAATGCCGGTAGGTAAGCGCAAAATAGTGTGCAGGTTACATTTGTCCATTAAGTCGCGGCGAATTTCAGTGCCTTTACCGCCTTCAAACAACACGTTATCTGGGATCACCACGGCGGCGCGGCCACCTGGTAGCAGTGCCTCAACAATGTGCTGCATAAAACACAGTTGCTTGTTGCCCGTTGGGTGAACAAAGATACGGGTAATGTTAGTACTGGCCGCGCTGCCAAAAGGCGGGTTGGTTAATATCACCTGTGCTTTGGGGAGGTTTTCCCCTGCACTGCCCAAAGTATTGCCTAAACGGATAGCGCCATGTTCGGCGTCGCCTTCTATGTCATGCAATAGACAGTTCATTAACGCTAAACGACGAGTTTCGGGCACTAACTCCAGGCCGATAAAGGCTTTGGTCATTTGAAACTCTTGGTCGGTATCGTCTAGGTCATCTAAGTCATGGGTTTGTGACTTAATGTATTTGTCGGCTTCAATTAAAAAGCCTGCGGTACCCGCGGCGGGATCTTGTATCACTTCCCGTGCTTGCGGTTTAAGCAGCTGAACAATGGCACTAATTAATGGCCGCGGCGTAAAGTACTGGCCTGCGCCTGATTTGGTTTCGTTGGCGTTTTTTTGCAGTAAACCTTCATACATGTCGCCAAAATCGTCGCGGGATTTACCTTGTCCATCGTCAAACCAATCGAGTTTGTCCATATTGTCGACAAGCTCGGTTAATTGCGCTGGCTGAGTAATGGTGGTGTTAACGTTTTGGAATATAGCGCGCACAATGGCGTGCTCGTCGGTACCGAGTTGCACTAGCATATTGCGATAAAACTGGTGTTGTTCTTGACCGATTTTGGACTTGAGATTGGCCCAACGAAAGCCTTCTGGCAGTAAGTCTTTCTCTTGCCCTGTTGATTGGCACATTTTTAAAAATAATAGCGATGCCAACTCATTAACGTAGTTTTGGTACGATACACCACCATCACGCAAGTTGTCGCACAGCTTCCACAGTTTGGCGACTAGTTCATTGTTGTTCATAAAATATTGTCTCTTTATATTGCATGTTAAGCATTAAATGCGAGTGTATGGTTCCTGTCATTGCATGATAGGAGTTTATGCACGCTCATCCCAGATATAATCGTTAAAGTCGGACAGTATGCGCGCTAATTCATCATTAAAAACGGCTTCCAGGCGTGTTTTACCGCCACGGCGTTTGTAATTACCCATTTTGAAGGTGTTGTCGTCTAGCACCACGCTTTCTTTTAAGCTGTCAGCTAGGCGTTCAAGCCAGGTGATTTGCTCTGCTGTCCAATCGACTTGTTGAAGAATTTTAGCCAGTGCATTGTCTACCCGTTGATCGAACGGCAATAAGGCTTGGCCCATTGCTGCACGGCGAATATGACCAATTAATCGGGCGGCGATGTCTTGATTGGTTTTTTTCGCCCACGCTTTACGCAATGTTGATTCGTCAAAGTGCTGGGCGTCGAACCATTCTTGTAATTCAACTAACGCTTTGCGGGTTAAATCGCGCGGTTTAGTGAGCACGGTTTGTAAGGCTGCACTTTGATTTACATTGACATCGACCAGCTTGTCGAAGGCTTCGAGGAAGTCTTCTGGATTGTCGTAGTCGCCGTATAGACGATCTACCGATATGACTTTGTCGTCTATGTCGGTAAATATAGGCCATTTACTTTGCTCATTAATGAGGTTTTTAAGCCGTTCGATACGCGGTACTAGGTTATCTACTTGGTTAAATATTTCCGCGGTCCATTTAGGGCCTTTTTGCTTGAGTGTGTGACCTAAATTGGCAAAGTCACAGCCTATGGTGTCTTGGCATATTTCATCAAATCGAATAACCGCTTGGTCTATTTCTTTGTTGTATTGACGGTTATACGTGGCTTGGCCAATCACCCGTTGTAACTTAGTCACCAGTAAGTCATGACTGTGCGCGGCAAAGCTTCTGCCGTCGGCCTCTTTGACTTTATAGGTTTCGCTGTCGGTAATTTCATTGACCAGAGTTTGAATATCTACCGATGGTCTCACGACAACGGGCTTCATGCTGTCAACACTTTCTAAGGTGGCATACAAATCGACAGCATCAAATATACGAAACGATGTTTTACCTACTTGCGGGCATAAACGGGTTGCACGGCCTTTCATTTGCTCATATAAAATACGGCTGCGTACCTTACGCACAAACACAATGTTGCAAATACTGGGGATGTCGACCCCGGTACTGAGTAAATCCACCGTGACCACAATATTGGGTAAGCGCTCTTTTTTATAGCGGGTGATCATGCTTTGCACTTTATCTGAGTCTTTGTCTGACGCACCGGTAATTTTAATAATGGCGTCGTGTTCAAGCAGCGGATATTTTTCACCAAATGACAAACGTAATTGATCAACCATCATGTCTGCATGGTCGTTATCGACACAAAATACTAAGGTTTTTTGCAGGCTGGTTGGGTCGATATGATTAACGAGCTCATCACAAATGGCTTTCGTGAAATTAGGTGCAATAAGATTACGGTTAAAGTCTGCAACTTCAAAATCTTGCTCGTCGGCTAATTCGTCTATGATGAGTTCACCTTGATAACTTAATCGCTCAACTTGTTCGCCTTTAGCGAAATGCACCCCGTTTTGACTTAATTGGGTGACTATTTTTATAGGTGGTTCTTGGTCATTAAGGTAACCGTCGATAACCGCCTGACGATAGGTGTATCGATAAATAGGGTCGCCAAAAATCTCACGAGTGTGCAGCGCGGGGGTGGCGGTTAAGGCAATTTTTACTGCATCAAAATGTTCAATAATTCGGCGGTACGACGAGATGTAGTCTTGTGCATTACGGAACTGCTCTTCCCCTTCGGTTTGCTCTGAGTCCAGCACATAACCACGATGCGCTTCGTCGACAATAATGCAGTCGTAACGCCCTACGGGGACGGTTTCATCGCTTTGTAGTACTCGTTTAACCAGCGACTGCACTGTGGCGACATGAATTTTGGTGCTGTCTTCTGGGAATTTGTCGGTTAGGCCTTTTACATTAAAGATGCTGCTAAAGGTTTCGTCGTTAATACGAACATCTTCAAACGCACCAATAGCTTGAATACCTAGGCTGCGTCTGTCGACTAAAAACAAAATGCGGTTAATACGTTGTGACTGGATCAGGCGATACATAATGCCTATTGCGGTGCGGGTTTTACCCGTTCCTGTGGCCATTGCCAGCATCATTTCTTGTTTGCCATCAATAATGCCTTGCTCAATGGCTTTTACGGCGTCTTCTTGATAGTAATACAAGCTAAGCGGCGAATAATCGGGATTTTGACTAAACCAGTTCTTTAGCACGTCATTATTGCGCTCAAGTTTGGCCATTAATTCTTCTGGGCTATGCCAGGATGGTAATGCTTTGGCTTGGTTGGTACTTGAGCGAACATCCCGGTGCCAAATGCCACTTTTTGTTTTAACCGCGGCACGGTATTCACGGCCATTGGCGGAATAGCAAAATGGAATGTTAAATTGGGTTGTACCATCTGAGTCTAACCATAATGGTTTATAAGTTGGCAGCTGATCGGCAATCATTGAGAATTGGTCTGAATTTTTATAATGATTACTTAACTCATCGCGCAAAAATTGCATGTCAAAGGTATGGCTATAACGATACGCTTCTGACAATTTGGCCATAACATCGAGATTTTGCTTTTTGGCCTCAATCACTGCAATGGGCAACAAACCAACAAATAACACGTAATCGGCAAAGCCTGCTTTACCTGTTTCATCAAGGCCTGTTGGCCATTCGGCAATGGCGATATTGCGGCCAATTTCTGGTCGGGTTCCTGCTGCATATTTTAGCAGTTGCGTGTTGGCTTCCCAGCCTGCTTGTCGTAGTTGTAGATCAATAAGGTAACGAGTTTCTGGCTCGCTTAAGCCTAATGAGCGTGAAGCTGCTTGTTCAGTAATTTGCTTTTTGTAAGCTTTGCGTTCTGCTTCTGTCTTTTTAGCTATTTCAGCATCTTTAGCTTTTAATTGAGCTTCAAGCGCAGCAATACGGGCTTGTGTTTGTTCTATGGTTTCGGTTTGCTTACTTTCTAAAATCGAAATGTAACCTTGTAGGGCAACAAGTTTGTTTTGCTGTGCTGCAACTTCTGACTTTGACTGGGCTTGATTATGTTTTGATTGTTGTTCAGCCTCTGCGAGTGCTGCTTTTAATTCATCTATTTGCTTAGCTGCATCGTCATTACTTTGCTGACTTGTTGGCAGGATAAATAGCGGTGTTTGAAAGTCATCATCTTTGGTCAGCAGGCGGTAATACCATACGCTTAATCGGAAAGTTAATCGCAAACACATTTCCGCATCATTTAAATCTTCATGGTATTTATGAACGGCTTTGTTGCCGATAATCCGTAACTCATGAAATATTTTAATGATTGAGTCGTCGACCCAAGACACTTTGGCTAGCTCGCGGAGTAAATCAAGCTGCGTGTCTTGTGATTCGATACACAACAATTTACCTAAGTGCTTAGCGGCAGATTCACCAAACATGCGTAGCTTAACCAATGTGGTATTAGGGTCGTCAGGAAAGTTATTTTCTGCCGCGCAGGCAATACGATATAAAATATCGTTTACACCTTTTAAAAACTCGAAGTTTGATTTTTTCATAACATCCTTTCTAAATCATTTTTTAGACTTGTTCATCTAAGCTAGATTTTAAGTAATCCGATCTTCTTGGGCTGAATTTAGTTTGGCTTTTCAATGTTATTGATAGCTTGTATTGCCATAAACCAGAACGGCTAAAGTGGTAACTATACTTTCGTTCCAGCGTTAACATGGTGTGGACCACGTCTTGTAGGTTTGTTGATTCAATCGGTAATTGATAACAACCATAATGATCATATTTGTCAGTTTGAATCCAAATATGATCACCAATTTGACTAACAAGTATGAAGTTATCTTGTATATCATTTAACACGATACATTCATCTTGATGATGTGTAGGCAATTGATTTTTGATGTTTTGGCTGGCGTAAAGCCAAATGTTTC
>NZ_JACJFI010000018.1 GCF_014164505.1 Shewanella sp. SG41-4
TATGTTGAATATGATTGGTGGTTTAATCGCTTATCAACTCAAAGAAAGTAAGCCACAACTCAATATCACAGATGTCGATTTCAATGCGATTTCTGTTATGGCTTAAACCGATCTCAGGTTATTTAGTAAAAAGTTCTATGCTCGATAATGCGAGTTTTTCGGCGATGTCGTAGTCATCAACATATAAATGAATTATCGCAAGCAAAGCATATTGGTTTGCCAAATCTCTCTCAGAGCCTATGTTTATATTTTTACTGAAATCTTCTGCTTTATTTAAAAAATAGAGTACTTTGGCTTTATCATTTAGCGCTATGTGTATAAGCGCTAAATTGAGAGTTACTGTAGATTTTATTTTTCCAAAAAAAGAAATATCTTTATAAGCTAATTCGGAAAAATGCAATGCCTCTTCATACTCTCCCATGGAGAAAAAAACATTTGAAATTTCCGATTGGATGTATGAAATAGGTAGCAAATACCAATGCTGAAATTGGCTTTGCGCCTCACCATAAATATCTAAGGCAAAACGCAAGTCTTCAATGGCCGAATTATAATTTTCTAGGCTAGTATTTTGCCTACTTCTGGCATAAAGGCTATTTACAATCGCTTGTTTTTCAGAGTAACGCTTGGCTAAACGTAGAGCTTCTTCGGTGAGTTGTTGTTCTTGTAGCGTGTTGCCGAGGCTTTGATGTGCAATCGCTTGGCATTGTATAAAGTAAGGGCGAGCAGTGTCATACTTAAATTCCCTAGCATTGATTTCACCTTGTTTGGCAAAGGAAATAGCTTGATTAAACTCACCAAACTCCAATAAATTAAAACAATGTAACAGCGTTAATCGCAATAGGTCGATATTGGCTAATGGTTGTTGAACATGTTGCTGATCGAGTAAATCAATGAGTGTTTTGGCGTCTGCAGATCTTTGAGTATTAATATTGCTGATCACATCGAGTTGCTTACGAACGCTCAGTTGTTGAGTTTCGGCAATGATATTGTCGGAGAGTAATAAGCGTTGTGATGGTTGAGCAGAAGCCGCCGAGATCGCTAAATATAGCGTGAGGCCAAAGATTAAAGCAAAAATGCGACTAAAGTTATACTCAATACTCTTTTTCGACAACATCATCGTCATATATCTACTTAACATGGGGTGAAAGCAGTATACGATTATTTATATCCAGATACATAAAAATATAGCTGATGCAGCCACTTAGGCTGGTGTTTATTTTAACATTGAGAGCTAAGTACATTAATTGAAAGCGAATCAATATTGGCTGATTTAGTCATTGATTCACTGTAATGAGGCACTAGTACGCTATCATCTTTTTCACGTTGGCCAAATTAGGGTTGACACAGACGGCTGGTCGCGTTACATATTAGGCATAGACATATTTTGTACGTCAAACCTTTAGCTTAATTAGTTATTAAAAGTGAATATTAACGCATGAACACACAATCAGTTTTACTCGGACTCCTTCTCCTCTCTCGCATATCCTGCGCGGATTCCTTTGTGTTACATGTAAAATAATTCATTAAACATACACAAACCCCGCGCTAATAGTCGCGGGGTTTTTTTTTAGCCCTTTTGAAATGAAGCAGTTGTGGAGATCGCAGCTAATTCACATAAACATGATGGTCGATGGAGAAATTCGATGTCCAATAGAGTCATAATTTTTGATACTACCTTACGCGATGGTGAGCAAGCATTAGCAGCCAGTTTGACCGTTAAAGAAAAATTACAAATTGCCCTAGCACTTGAGCGTTTAGGTGTAGATGTAATGGAGGTGGGTTTTCCTATTTCTTCTCCTGGTGATTTTCAATCGGTGCAGACCATTGCAAAAACCATTAAAAACAGTCGCGTGTGTGCGCTATCTCGTGCACTTGAAAAAGACATTGATGCTGCTGCACAAGCCTTGTCTGTTGCCGACCAATTCCGTATTCATACCTTTATCTCTACTTCGACCATTCATGTAGAAAGTAAATTAAAGCGTTCTTTTGACGATGTATTAGAGATGGCCGTTAATGCGGTTAAATACGCCAGACGATTTACTGATGACGTTGAATTTTCATGTGAAGATGCTGGTCGCACACCAATCGATAATTTATGTCGTATGGTTGAGGCGGCGATTAAAGCCGGTGCTCGTACCATTAATATTCCTGACACCGTAGGTTATACAGTGCCAAGCGAGTTTGGTGGGATTATTCAAACCTTATTTAACCGGGTACCTAATATTGATCAAGCAGTAATCTCGGTTCATTGTCATGACGATTTAGGTTTGTCGGTGGCTAATTCCATTGCTGCAGTTGAAATGGGTGCTCGTCAAATTGAATGTACTATTAACGGTATTGGTGAGCGCGCGGGTAACTGTTCTTTAGAAGAAATTGCAATGATCCTTGCAACCCGTAAAGATTTGCTTGAGTTAGATTGCGGCATTAATGCCAAAGAAATTCACCGCACTTCATCGCTAGTGAGTCAATTATGTAATATGCCCATTCAAGCCAATAAAGCGATTGTGGGAACCAATGCATTCTCTCATTCATCGGGCATTCATCAAGACGGTATGTTAAAAGCCAAAAATACTTACGAGATCATGACACCAGAAAGTATTGGCTTAAACCGTAATAATTTGAACATGACTTCACGCTCTGGTCGCCATGTGATTAAACATCGCATGGAAGAAATGGGTTACCAACAAACTGACTATGACATGGACAGCCTTTACGAGCAATTTTTGACCCTAGCAGATAAAAAAGGCCAAGTGTTTGATTATGATTTAGAAGCATTGGTCTTCATGGAGTCGCAGGCTCAAGACGACGATAAGTACCAGCTACAGCACATGATGGTGCATTCTGATTCGACTGAAGGTGTGGCAACCGCCACCGTACGTATTGCGATTGATGGTAATGATATTACTGAGGCTGCTACGGGCAATGGTCCTGTTGATGCGGCTTATAATGCCATTGCACGCGCAACTGAGCGTAAAATTAATATCACTAATTACAAGTTAAGCGCGAAAGGCGAAGGTCAAAATGCGCTTGGACAAGTTGATATTACTGCAAAATATAATGAACAAATGTTCCACGGCGTTGGCTTAGCAACAGACGTCGTTGAAGCATCAGCTCAAGCGTTAGTACATGTGATGAACCTAGTGTACCGCGCAGATAAAGTGGCTGATTTTAAACAACAGATCCATAAAGAAAGGGAGTTAGGTGGCGTATGAGTTATCAAATAGCAGTTTTGTCGGGGGATGGTATTGGCCCAGAAGTGATGGCAGAAGCACGTAAAGTGCTTAATGCTGTAGAAACACGATTTGGACTGGATATTCAATACACCGAATTTGATGTCGGCGGTATTGCCATTGATAACCATGGTAGTCCTTTACCTGACGCGACCTTAAAAGGTTGCGAAGCGGCAGATGCGATTCTATTCGGCAGCGTCGGTGGTCCTAAGTGGGAACATTTACCTCCTAACGATCAACCTGAACGTGGGGCATTATTGCCATTGCGTGGTCACTTTGAGTTATTTTGTAATTTACGCCCAGCCAAATTACATGACGGCTTAGAGCATATGTCACCGCTTCGTAGTGATATTTCTGCCCGCGGCTTTGACGTGTTGTGTGTCCGTGAATTAACCGGTGGTATTTACTTTGGTAAGCCGAAAGGGCGCCAAGGTGAAGGTGACGATGAAGAAGCATTCGATACTATGCGTTATAGCCGTCGCGAAATTAGTCGTATTGCACGTATTGCTTTTGAAGCGGCGCGTGGACGTAAAAATAAGGTCACTTCGGTAGACAAAGCAAACGTATTAGCCTGCTCAGTATTATGGCGTCAAGTGGTTGAAGAAGTAGCTAAAGACTTTCCAGATGTCACTTTAGAACATATCTATATTGATAACGCGACTATGCAGCTATTACGTCGTCCTGATGAGTTTGATGTGATGTTATGTTCAAACTTATTTGGTGATATTTTGTCAGACGAAATTGCCATGTTAACTGGCTCTATGGGGCTATTGTCTTCGGCAAGCATGAATAGTTCGGGTTTTGGCTTATTTGAACCTGCCGGTGGCAGTGCGCCAGATATTGCTGGCCAAGGTATCGCTAATCCAGTGGCACAAATTTTATCTGCTGCGTTAATGCTACGCCACAGCCTAAAGCAAGAAGAGGCGGCAAGCGCTATTGAACGTGCAGTGACAAAAGCATTGGCAAGTGGTTATCTCACCGGTGAATTAGTGGCTGCAGACAAACGTAGCGAAGCTAAGTCAACAGCGCAAATGGGTGACTTTATCACTCAGGCAATAAAGGAAGGTGTGTAATGGCCCAAGTGACAGGTAAAACCTTATATGAAAAAGTGTGGGACTCACACATTGTTACCAGCCCAGAAGGTGAAGCGCCAGTTGTGTATGTTGATCGTCATTTAGTCCATGAAGTCACATCACCACAAGCATTTAGCGGTTTAAAAGTGGCAGGCCGTAAACTACGCGCGCCACAAAAAACCTTTGCGACGATGGACCACAATACTTCAACTCGCAGCGCCAGTTTAGATGCGTTAAGCCCAATGGCGCGTACTCAAGTTGAAACACTGGCACAGAATTGTAAAGAGTTTGGCGTGCGTTTGTATGACATTCATCATCCAAATCAAGGTATTGTCCATGTAATGGGGCCAGAGCTTGGTATTACCTTACCCGGTACTGTGATTGTGTGTGGTGACTCTCACACTGCGACCCATGGCGCATTTGGCGCATTAGCATTTGGTATTGGCACATCAGAAGTTGAGCATGTGTTAGCAACCCAGACACTACGTCAGTTAAAAGCCAAAAATATGAAAGTTGAAGTGCGTGGCCAAGTAACCGATGGCGTGACGGCTAAAGATATCGTGTTAGCGATTATCGGTAAGCTCGGCATGGATGGTGGTACAGGATACGTGGTTGAGTTTTGTGGTGAAGCCATTGAAGCATTAACCATGGAAGGCCGCATGACCTTATGTAATATGGCCATTGAAATGGGCGCTAAAGCTGGTATGGTTGCGCCTGATGAAACCACATTTAACTATCTTAAAGGTCGTGAGTTTTCGCCTAAAGATGCACTGTGGGAACAAGCTGTCGCAGCATGGTCTGAGCTTAAATCTGACCCAGATGCTGTGTTTGATGCCGAAGTGGTATTAGATGCCAACGATATTGCACCGCAGTTAACGTGGGGTACAAACCCTGGTCAAGTGGTGGCAATTGATGGTGTAGTACCTAACCCTGAACAAGAAACTAATAGCACTAACCGTACCAGCATGATTAAAGCGTTAGAATATATCGGCCTTACTCCGGGTACTAAGATGACCGACATTAGCATCAATAAAGTGTTTATTGGTTCTTGTACTAACTCTCGCATTGAAGATTTACGTTCAGCCGCTGTGCACGCTAAAAACCGTAAAGTTGCTGATGGTGTAGTGGCAATTGTGGTGCCGGGTTCTGGCCAAGTGAAGTTACAGGCCGAAGCTGAAGGGTTAGATAAAATCTTTATCGAAGCTGGTTTTGAATGGCGTTTACCGGGCTGCTCAATGTGTTTAGCGATGAATGATGACCGTTTAGAAGCAGGCGATCGCTGTGCATCAACCAGTAATCGTAATTTTGAAGGTCGTCAAGGCCGTGGCAGCCGTACCCATTTGGTTAGCCCTGCTATGGCAGCCGCTGCTGCAGTGGCCGGTCACTTTGTTGATATTCGCAAACCTTACTAAACCGAGATAGGAGATACACATGCAAGCATTTACTGCCCATACCGGTTTAGCGGTAGCCATTGATAGCGCTAATGTCGATACAGATCAAATTATTCCAAAGCAATTTTTATCCAAAGTGACCCGTGACGGTTTTGGGGTTCATTTATTCCATGACTGGCGCTATTTAGACGATGCTGGCGATAAACCTAATCCTGAATTTGTGCTAAATCAGCCACGTTATAAAGGCGCTTCTATTTTATTAGCACAAGAAAACTTTGGTTGTGGATCGTCGCGTGAGCATGCGCCATGGGCACTAGCTGATTTTGGCTTTAGAGTGATCATCGCGCCGACGTTTGCCGATATTTTTTACGGTAATTCGATTAATAACGGTCTGTTACCCGTTAAATTAACATCGGTACAAGTGCAACAATTAATGGATGAAGTGGCAGCCAAAGAGGGGGCAAAAATTACCGTCGATTTACAAGCTCTCACTGTAACGTCACCTTCTGGAAGTGTGTTTGATTTCACTATTGTTGAATCTGCCCGACATAAGTTATTGAATGGTCTTGATGCGATTGGTTTGACGTTGTCATTCGAACAGCAAATCACTGATTATGAAACTAAGATACCTGCTTGGTTCGCATAATCTGCACTCTCAAAATGTTTGATAGTGCCATTTAAATAGCGTGAACCATGAATTAAAAACCTCTTGATGATGCATTAAGAGGTTTTTTTGTTTTTAATTGTAAAAATATTTATGTAAAAATTTTGTATATGTGCATTTAATGAATCTATCATAGCTGAATATCATTAATCATTTAAGCTCACTAGCGTACTATACAAGATGGTTTAACGTTATGTTTTTAAGTAATAAAAATTAATTTATTATTGTGTGAGGTTAACTCGGTTTACAGCTATACCGCTTTTAGTTTCTTTTTGATAGCAGAAAACTAAAAGTTTGATCATGGTCACAATTTAAAATTCAATCACTCACTCCTTGTTCAGTCCCTTTACGCAGTTGCAAAGCTTTTTTGGTTCAGTACACTGGCGGCTTCATTTAAATCGAGTTTTTACTCTATAAAATCGATTTATGCAGTTTGAAACTAAGACACAGAGAATCATAATGAAAAAAACAGTGTTAACACTGGCGATTAGCGCCATTGTATTTGGGGCAACAACTCAAGTGAACGCGGCAGGTTTCCAACTTGCAGAATATTCAGCGACAGGTTTAGGCCGTGCATTTGCTGGTGAAGCTGCTATTGCAGACAATGCGTCAACTCAAGCGCGTAATCCAGCCATGCTAGCTTATCTAGAAGGTCGCCAAGTATCAGCGGGTGGCATCTATGTCATGCCGAATGTTGATGTGGTTGGTGATGTCGGCATTTCTTCACCATTATTAGGTTCTGAGCCATTAGTGATTGGTGCTGATGCATACGATGTTGCTGGCAATGCTCTTGTGCCAAATTTTTATTATTCAAACCAGTTGAATGATCAATGGACTTGGGGTCTAGCGGTTAATTCAAATTATGGTTTAGCAACCGATATTCCGGTAGCGGATGCGGCGGCTATTTTTGGCAGTAAAACCTCAATTACCACTGTCGAATTTAATCCCAATGTTGCTTACCGTATTGATGACTCATTTACTGTAGGTGCTGGCCTACGTGTGGTATACGGTGAAGGTGAAGTAGGTGCAACTGCCCCTGGTTGGATTGATGCAATTAAAGCCAATCCAAACTTACCTGCAAGCATTAGTGCGCGTTTACCTTCTGGTGGAACCGAACTAAAGTCAATGGAAGGTGATGATGTTGGTTATGGCTGGAAAGCAGGCGCGAGCTGGCAAATTAACTCAGCTAACCGCATCGGTTTGGCTTATCACAGTAGTGTTGATCTTAAATTAGACGGTCATGTGTCTGGCGTGGTTTATAATGGCGGTCAGGACATCGAAATCGAAGGTTACTTACCAGTCGAATTACCTGCATTTGCAGAACTAGCTTCGTATCATCAGTTAACTGAAAACTGGGCAATGCATGCCAGTGTAAATTGGACTGAATGGAGCGTGTTTGAAAAACTAGTGGCGTATTTTCCTGGTGATGTTAAGCCTGTAGGTGACTTAGAGTCAGACGTGGTAAAAGAAGAGAACTTTAAAGATAACTGGCGTTATGCGCTTGGTACTACCTATACCCTTAATGACCAGTGGACATTACGTGCGGGTATGGCACTTGATAAAACTGCGGTTGATGATCAACATCGCACCACGACCATTCCAGATTCTGACCGTTTATGGTTCAGTGTTGGTACCGGTTACCAAGTCTCTAAAAATCTGAATGTTGATGTGGGTGTGACTTACATTCGTACTTTTGGTGACGCGCCAATTGCTGAGGCTCAAGACCTTTTAGGACTTGCTGCGGTTAGCTTTACTGGTGAAGCGACGGGTGACGTATGGTTAACAGGCGTGCAGTTAAGCTATAAGATGTAATAAGCTCTGCTAGTGTTGATATTTAAGGCCTCGCAGTAGCGAGGCCTTTTTATTTATTGGTCTACAGTAAAACGATGAGGTTTTCTGTGAACTGGCGACAATTACTTGCATTAATTTTATATGTCGATGTACGATGTCACATTGGCTTATTAAGCAGATAAATCATATAAAAATAATAATGACAAAATGATATAGGAAATCAGATGGTTGCAAAAAAATACATTGTCGCGTTAGATCAAGGCACTACAAGTTCTCGTGCCATTGTGTTTGATCATCAAGCGAATATTGTCGCCGTGGCTCATCGTGAATTTACTCAACATTATCCGCAAGCGGGATGGGTAGAACATGATCCGATGGAGATATGGTCTTCACAAAGTTCTGTTTTGGTTGAGGTGTTAACCCGTGCGGGTATTAGCCGTCATGATGTTGCGGCGATAGGGATTACCAATCAGCGCGAAACCACGATTGTATGGAATAAGCACACAGGTAAGCCGGTATGTAATGCGATTGTATGGCAATGTCGCCGCAGCCAAGCAATATGCCAGCATCATAAAGCACAAGGTGCTGAAGATATGGTTCGCCAGAAAACTGGGCTGGTACTAGACCCGTACTTTTCTGCGTCTAAAATCGAGTGGATTTTAGACAACGTTGAAGGCGCTCGTGAGCAAGCCGAAGCAGGGGATTTATTGTTTGGCACTGTTGATACTTGGTTGGTGTGGAAACTCACACAAGGTGAAGTCCATGTGACTGAACCGACCAACGCATCTCGGACTATGTTATTTAATATTCACGATCAGCAGTGGGACCAAGAGTTGCTCGATCTGTTTAATATACCTAGGGCAATGTTACCTGAAGTGAAACCGTCTTGCGCAATATACGGTTATACCGAACTGGCTGGCAATCATGTTCCTGTAGCAGGCATGGCTGGCGATCAACAATCGGCGTTATTTGGCCAATTGTGCATTGAGCCTGGGATGGCTAAAAATACCTATGGTACCGGATGCTTCTTGTTAATGAACACGGGTGACAAAGCGGTAGAGTCTACCCATGGATTATTAACGACCATTGCTATTGGCGCTGATACAAAGGTGAATTATGCCTTAGAAGGCTCGGTATTTATGGGCGGCGCGGTTATTCAGTGGTTGCGTGATGAGTTAGGTCTTATTGCCGATGCGTGTGACACCCAATATTTTGCCGACAAAGTGGACGACACCAATGGTGTGTACCTGGTGCCTGCATTTGTGGGCTTAGGTGCACCTTATTGGGACGCAGATGCCCGAGGTGCCATTATTGGCTTAACCCGAGGGGCCAATCGGAATCATATTATTCGCGCAGCATTAGAAGCAATAGCTTACCAGTCTCGGGATGTGCTTGATGCTATGAGCAAAGATTCTAATGTACCATTAACACAAATTCGCGTGGATGGTGGTGCGGTAGCAAATGACTTTTTAATGCAATTTCAAGCCGATATTACAGGGGTAACAGTGATTCGCCCGCGAGTAACGGAAACCACGGCAATGGGGGCTGCATTTCTAGCGGGCCTAGCTGTTGGCGTATGGAAGTCGACGGATGAATTAAAAACCATGCTGTCTACCGAGCGAGAGTTTACCTCAACAATGGATATAGAGACTCGTGCAACCTTGTACAAGGGCTGGCAGAAAGCAGTATCTCAAGTGAGCCCTAATGGTGACGTTGAGGAAACCAAGTAAACATTACACTTCAATATCAATGAGCTGACTGGCGGTTTCTCCACGAGTGGAGAATCGCTTATCAGTTTTCATTCGCCTAGTTCTACTACCTAGATTTTTTTTATCATTGATCGTTCTCGGTTTGGCGCGTCTTTCTTGACGTGGTACTTCCTGCCGTTGAATAGGCATTTTGTGGGTAATGCTGGGGGGTAATTGTGACTGAGGAGCCTCGTGACTGTCTGCACTAATAGCACTGACATGTTTGACTTGTTCAACAATTCTCTTACGCTCACTCACAGCTTGTACAGGCCTAGCTAGCATGGCATAAATGCTGTCAATACTCATGTTGCCCTCCTGTGGCGGTGAAATGACGCTGGATGTTTATCATCATAACTGTTTATCGACTCAGTTTGATTAAAATTTAATCTTTTTTAAGTTGTGGATCGTTTAGCTGCTATTTTCATACTCTTGATTGATAACATTCCATTGGCTCCCGGCTGGCACAGATGTTTTTAACGATGCTCATTTCATTATTTTCAGCGTTTATTTAATCACGCACCAAAGATAATTGAATAACGTAAACATCACCCGTTTAGCCACATCTGACAACCAAAGGCGCATTTATGCGTCAATAGCTTATCTATTGCCTGCTAATCCAACGCAGATAGCAAAACACAGAGCGGAGCGATAGCGCTGTTTTGTCGCTCACTTGCGTTATAACAATCATCGTTTTTACCGTTTATCATAGCGTCATCATCATCACCGCATGCGCCTTAAGGCATTAAGAATAATTAACTGTGATTGTGAGATGTATTGATAAAATACAAGCCTTCAATATCAAGGGGAAAAGATATACACCGTGATGTTTTGCAGTTGAAGTGTAGCAAGATAAGTAAAGAGGTTTTCGGCCTCAATAATGCTGATGTTAAAGATACTCGACAGGCATAAGCACAGATTTAAGAACTTTTTTAAACCTAAAAAGTGGGCTCAGTCGACTATTTGTTGATTTTTAATGTGCTTTAAATTGAGCTATTGAGCAATATTACGATGTAAAGAAGGAACATTCGAGCGATTAAATAACATTAATTAAAAAGATCGCCAGTCTATTTTAGTCGATAAAGTGACCGTTATGTCTCTGGTTTAACTCATTTACCCTGATTTTTAGCTGTTTTCTACCGACAGCTCTGTCATTCATCCCGCTTGATATTAATTTGCTGCTAACCCGCTTGGGGTCTGGATTTAATATATCTGTCCATTGCTTGACAACACTTGCATAGAGTCCCTAAACTTAGCATTTGTGGGAAGAAGTGGATCATTGTGGATCAAATGACAACATTAAGGGCTAAATAACGTGTTTCGTGGTGCCAGTGCAATCAACATGGATGCTAAAGGGCGGATCGCTATTCCAGCCAGATACCGTGATGCTTTGCGTGTGGAACATGCCGGTACCGTGATTATGACCGTTGATATTGACGCTGCTTGTTTGTTGATTTATCCGTTACATGAATGGGAGCAGATTGAAGCAAAGCTAAGATTGCTTTCTGATACCGATCCACTTGAGCGTTCCTTTAAACGAAAATTACTAGGTCACGCACAAGATTGTGAACTAGACAGCCACGGACGTATTGTGATTCCGCCGGCATTACGAAGTTTCGCCAGTTTAGAAAAGAAAACCATGCTGGTGGGCTTACTGAATAAATTTGAATTATGGGAAGAGAGTGCTTGGCAGCAACAAATGGATGATGGCAATGCGCTCATTCAAAGCCAAGATTTAGCCAGCAATGAACGCTTGGCACACTTTTCACTGTAATGACCAAAAAGGTTAGAAGAACCCAATGAGCCAAGAGTTTGCCCATTTATCAGTATTATTGAATGAGACCGTTGACGGTCTCAATATCCAAAGTGATGGCATCTACATTGATGGCACTTTTGGCCGAGGTGGGCATTCGCGTCATGTATTAAGTCATTTAGGCGAAAATGGTCGTTTAATTGCAATTGATCGTGATCCACAAGCGATTGAAGCGGCTAAGCAGTTTGCTGATGATCCACGTTTTCAAATCGTACACGGTGGCTTTGGTCAACTAGCTGAGTATGTCGAAGAACTTGGATTAACGGGCAAAATTAATGGCGTATTACTTGATCTTGGCGTGTCGTCACCACAATTAGACGATGCTGAACGTGGCTTTAGTTTTTTACGTGATGGCCCGCTCGATATGCGCATGGACAATAGCCAAGGTCAAACTGCGGCGCAGTGGATAGCACGTGCAGAAATTGAAGATATGGCATGGGTGTTTAAAACCTACGGCGAAGAAAAAAATTCGCGCCACATTGCACGTTGTATTGCTGCCGATCGCGAAAAAACACCTTTTTTACGTACCAAAGATTTAGCCGATTTAATCGCGCGTATCACTAAAAACAAAGAGCGCAATAAGCATCCCGCAACTCGGGTTTTTCAGGCTATTCGTATTTATATTAACAGTGAATTAGAACAAATCGATCAGGCACTTGAAGGCGCATTAACGGTATTAGCACCTCAAGGACGTTTATCGGTGATCAGTTTTCATTCGTTAGAAGATCGTATGGTTAAACGTTTTATTCGCCGTCATAGTCAAGGTGAAAGCGTGCCACATGGATTACCTATCATGGAAGCAGAGCTTAATAAATCGCGTAAATTGAAGGCGGCTAGTAAAGCGCTAAAACCTTCTGATGTAGAATTAGAGCAAAATCCACGTGCGCGTAGCTCAGTGTTACGAGTTGCCGAGCGTCTGGATTATTAACCACTGAGGGTAATGTGAGCCAATCACCATTAAATTTGCCTCGGATTGTGTTACATGACATTTGGCACCACAAGTGGGTATTGCTGTTGAGTGTGTTAGTTGTGATGAATGGCGTAGCTGTCGTTTATACCAGCCATGTAACACGTAAGTTGATTACTCAATGGGATCAACTTCTACAAGAGCAAGATCGCTTAGATATTGAATGGCGAAACTTATTATTAGAAGAACAATCACAATCAGAGCACAGTCGTGTGACTCGGATGGCAACCAAAGAATTGAATATGTCTCGGCCGCTTCCTAGAGAGGAAGTTATCATTCGAGTCAAGTGAGCATAGGGAATATGGCTAGACAAGCGAAGCAAAAATTAGGTCACGAACTTATTCCATGGCGTTTATACGTTGTGGTGGGGTTCGTGTTGTTGTTATTTTGCAGTCTAGTTGCACGTGCAGCCTATATTCAAATTATTGAGCCAGATAAACTGCGTCACGAAAGTGATATGCGCACATTACGCACAACCAGCAATCAAGTTCAGCGAGGCTTAATCACCGATCGCAATGGCGACATGCTCGCGGTTAGTGTTCCTGTGCGGGCAGTGTGGGCTGATCCCAAACATGCCCATGATCAAGATGCATTTAAAGATATGCGACGTTGGCAAGCCCTTGCTGATGTTCTGCAAGAACCTGTTGATGAGTTGGTCAGAAAAGTCAAAAACAATCCTAAAAAGCGCTTTGTATATCTTAAACGTCAAGTGACCTCTGCTGTTGCTGACTATATTGAGCAGCTTAAAATTGGTGGTATTTACCTTAAATCGGAATCTCGTCGTTATTATCCTGCCGGTGAAATAGCCGCTCAGTTAATTGGTATCACTAATATCGATGATGTGGGTATTGAAGGTATTGAGAATACTTATAATACCTGGTTAACAGGGACTCCATCTAAGCAAAAGGTCCGTAAGTCTCGCGATGGCAGTGTGGTTGAACGTTTAGATATCGTGCAAGAAGGCGAAAGCTCTAACGATTTAGTGCTCAGTATTGATCAACGTATTCAGCAGTTGGCATATAGAGAATTGAAGCGAGCGACAGAAGTATACCAAGCGACCTCGGGGTCTGTGGTTGTCATCGACGTTAAAACGGGTGAAGTGTTAGCGATGGTCAATACTCCTTCATATAATCCCAATGCTCGAGATAATTTACAACCTCATCGCATGCGTAATCGTGCCTTAACTGACACATTCGAACCTGGTTCTACTATCAAACCTTTTGTTGTTGCTGCAGCACTCGATGCTGGCACTGTTAAAGTAAATGAATTGATCTCGACATCACCTGGATGGATGCGGATTGGCGGGCGTCAAGTTCGCGACTCGAATAACTATGGTGATATGACTTTAGCCAAAATTCTAGTTAAATCAAGTAACGTAGGAATTAGTAAACTGTCCCTGTCTATGCCTGTTGAGCAATTATTAGGCACGTATCAATCTATGGGACTAGGTAATTATTCGGGGATTAACTTAACCGGTGAAAGTGCTGGATTAATTCATAATCGCCATCGTTGGTCTGACTTTGAACGCGCCACCTTGTCTTTTGGTTATGGCTTTACCGCTACGCCGTTACAAATCGCACGGATGTACGCAACGCTAGGCAGTGGTGGAGTGCTCTATCCTGTGTCAATTTTAAAATTGAGGCAACCGCCGAAAGGTGAACAAGTTATTTCAAATAAAGTCGCTTATGACGTAATGGAAATGCTCGTTGGGGTCACGGAAGCTGGAGGCACAGGAACCAAAGCACACATTGAAGGTTACCCTGTAGCAGGCAAGTCAGGTACCAGTCGTAAAGCCGTTGCCGGTGGTTATGGCGACGATTATGTCGCGTTATTTGCTGGTGTTGCTCCGGTTCATAATCCGCGCTTGGCTATTTCAGTTGTCATTAATGAACCCAAAGGCGACAAATATTACGGTGGCGATGTTGCCGGCCCAGCCTTCGCTAAAATTATGTCAGGTGCATTGCAAATGCTTAATGTTGAACCAATTTCAGAGCAGGAGGCTGTTCATTTGGCCACAGCTCGAGGAGCGCAGACTAATGTTATTAAATAATTTATTAGCGCCCTGGTTCCATTACTCTGGTCACGAATCTATTGATGGATTAACGCTAGACAGCCGTGAAGTTGAACGTGGCGGTTTATTTGTGGCGTTACCTGGTTATAAAGTAGATGGTCGAGTGTTCATTGCTCAAGCGATTAAAGCGGGCGCAACGGCAGTACTGATCCATACTGATAATCCAGATGAACATGGCATAGTCGATCGTCTTCAATATGCTGTTCCATTGGTGTATTTTTGCCAATTAGGCCGCCAATTATCGGCAGTCGCCGCGCAGTTTTACTTATCACATAACTCATCATTATCTTTGATTGGAATAACCGGTACTAATGGCAAAACCTCGGTAAGCCAAATTATTGCTCAAATTGTCTCTTTACTTGGGCATCAAGCCGCTGTGATGGGCACATTAGGTAATGGTTTATGGGGCCAACTTGTCGATAGCGGCAATACGACTGCTGATGCAATAACGGTTATGCGCCAACTTGGTGAGTTTGCCGCTAAAGGTGCTGAACTGTGTGCGATGGAAGTGTCCAGCCATGGTTTAGTTCAAGGGCGTGTAGAAGCCGCCCCATTTGAGATAGCTGTATTTACTAATTTAAGTCGTGATCATCTAGATTATCACGGTGATATGGATTCTTACGCAGCCGCTAAAAAACGTTTATTTCAATTTCCGAGTGTAAAACATGGTGTGATCAACATTGATGATGCCGTTGGTGCGAAATGGTTAACCGAATTGGCGAACGACAAGAATAAATCTTTCAGCGTTCAGAATAATTCTGCTGCCGACTTTTACTGTGATGCAATTGCATACAATGACGCAGGCGTTACCGCGACATTACATTTTGTTGAGATTGATAGTGGGCAACCTACAAGTTTGCAGCTTAATTCGCCGTTATTAGGTGCATTTAACCTGTCTAACCTAGTAGCAGCCATAGCTGTGTTGTATTTGCAGGGTAAGCCAATGGCATCTATTTTGGCCGTTGTTCCACTGTTGGTTCCTGTCGCGGGTCGTATGGAGCGTTTTTCATCTGCTAATAAAGCCACTTTGGTTGTTGACTATGCCCATACTCCAGATGCAATTGAGCAAGCGCTAAAAGCATTAAGATTGCACTGCAAAGGAACACTATGGTGTGTATTCGGCTGCGGTGGCGATCGTGACAAAGGTAAACGTCCTTTGATGGCACAAGCCGCTGAGCAATATGCAGATAAAGTGATGATCACAAGTGACAATGCCCGCAGTGAAGATCCACAAACTATTATCAACGATATTTTACAGGGTATTAGTCAGCCTCAAAACGTGCTTACTCAAGTTGACCGAATTGAAGCCATTAACCATGTAGTTTCATTGGCACACGTTGACGATATTGTGCTGCTTGCTGGTAAGGGGCATGAAACCTACCAAGAAGTGGCAGGTGAGCGTATTGATTATGATGAACGCGCCTTAGCATTTAAGTTATCTCAGGAGGCATCATGATAAGCGTCACTATGTCGGTATTAGCTCCGCATCTTAATGGCACTTTACACGGCCAAGATAGAGTGATTACGAGTGTCAGTACAGACAGTCGCAACATTCCGACTCAATGCTTATTTATCGCGTTAAAAGGCGAGCGTTTTGATGGTCATGATTTTGTCGAAACTGCGATTAAAAATGGTGCCGTAGCGTTGTTAGTCGACCATCTATTAGTCGATCATCCTCTTGGCACCGATATACCGCAAATTGTCGTCGCCGATACCCAAAAGGCCATGGGCAAGATGGGCGCGTTTGTGCGCCAAACTGTTGCGCCTATTTGCGTCGCGTTAACGGGCTCAAACGGCAAAACCAGCGTTAAAGAAATGCTGGCCACTATTTTATCTCAACATCACCAAGTGTTATTCACCGCCGGTAATTTTAACAACGAAATTGGTGTGCCGTTAACTTTGCTGCGGTTAAGTGAAGGCGATGAATATGGGGTGTTTGAACTTGGTGCAAACCACCGTGGAGAGATCGATTACACCTCATCATTAGTTCAACCTCAAGTCGCGTTAGTTAATAACGTCGGCAATGCCCACCTTGAAGGGTTTGGTTCACTAGAAGGTGTTGCTCAAGCAAAATCTGAAATTTTCAACCATCTGGCATCAAATGGCACTGCGATTATTAACGCTGACGACAAGTTTGCAGATTTTATGTTGCAACAGTCGCAAGGGCGCCAACAGCTGCGTTTTAGCCGTGAAATGAATGTCGATGCAGATGTGACGGCAACAGATATAGCGGTAGATGTTAATGGTTGTTATCGATTTACATTAACCTTTAATGGACTTCAAGAAGTGGTGCAATTACCGCTTGCGGGTCTGCATCAGGTGAGTAATGCCTTGGCTGCGGCCTCTATGTCTATTGCTTTGGGCATATCACTGACCGACATTGCGCAAGGCTTTGCTTTGCTTAAACCGGTAAAAGGTCGTATGCAACCACATGATCTTGGCCGAGTGTTATTAATCGATGATAGCTATAACGCTAATCCAACGTCAGTCAGTGCGGCGATCAATTGGTTGCAACAACGTGATGGATATCGTTGTTTAGTGCTGGGAGATTTAGGCGAATTAGGCGACAATGCTGCCCCTTTGCACGCCAGTATTGGCTTACAGGTCAAAGATTCAAGCATAGAGTCACTGTTTTGTTGCGGCCAGTTGTCGGCAAATACCAGCGAAGCATTTGGCAGTGAGCACTTTTTGGCTCAAGGACCATTAATATTGGCATTGCAAAAACAGTTAGCAAGCACCACGGGTAATATCACAATTTTAGTTAAAGGTTCCCGCAGCGCCGCTATGGAGCGAGTTGTGGACAGTTTATTAGATGCCTATGGGCATGGGGAGTTAGTGTAGATGCTGGTTTATCTAGCCGAGTATTTAACCCAGTTTTATTCTGGGTTTAACGTTTTTTCATATGTAACGTTTCGGGCTATTTTAGGCTTGTTAACAGCATTGATATGCAGCTTATGGTGGGGGCCTATTTTAATTAAGCGCTTGCAAATGCTGCAAATTGGTCAAGTCGTTCGTGATGACGGTCCAGAATCGCATTTCAGTAAACGTGGAACACCTACAATGGGCGGTATTCTTATCCTTGCAGGCATTTTTATCAGTGTGCTGCTTTGGGGTGACTTATCCAATCGTTATGTACTCGTCACGTTGTTTGTACTAGCTAGTTTTGGTGTCATTGGTTTTATTGATGATTACCGTAAAGTGGTTAAGAAAGATACTAAAGGCCTAATTGCACGTTGGAAATACGCGTTGCAGTCAATTGCCGCTTTAGTTGTTGCAGTGTATTTGTATAGCTCATCAACCATGGTAGGCGAAACACAGTTAGTTGTGCCGTTTTTTAAAAATATTATGCCGCAACTGGGCTTTATGTTTATTTTATTGGCTTACTTCACCATCGTGGGTGCCAGTAACGCAGTGAACTTAACCGACGGCTTAGATGGCTTGGCCATTATGCCAACCGTGATGGTTGCGGCGGCATTTGCTTTAATCGCTTACTTGTCTGGTCATGCACAATTTGCCAGTTATTTGCACTTACCTCATTTACCGTTAGCCGGTGAATTAGTGATTGTGTGCACTGCTATAGTCGGCGCCGGTTTGGGCTTTTTATGGTTTAACACTTACCCTGCACAAGTATTTATGGGTGATGTCGGCTCGTTGTCTTTAGGTGCCGCATTGGGTGTGATTGCTATTTTAGTTCGCCAAGAAATTTTACTGGTGATCATGGGCGGCGTGTTTGTTATGGAAACGGTATCGGTGATCTTACAGGTAGGCTCATATAAGTTACGTGGCCAGCGAATTTTCCGTATGGCGCCTATTCATCACCATTATGAGTTAAAAGGGTGGCCAGAGCCGCGCGTCATTGTGCGTTTTTGGATTATCTCATTGTTTTTAGTGTTACTGGGTCTCGCGACTCTGAAATTACGCTAAGTAATTAATCAAGGTCAGTATTATGCAAACTCAATATACGCACATTGTTTTAGGCTTAGGAGCTACAGGGCTCTCGGTTGTGCGTTTTTTAGCGACTAAAGGCATTAAGCCTTTAGTGATGGACAGTCGTCGTCATCCGCCAGGTGCAGATACGTTGGCACAAGAGTTTGCCGATATTGAATTATTGGCCGGTGGGTTTGATTGTCGTTATTTAGTTCAAGCCAGCCAAATTATTATCAGTCCTGGTGTTCCAATCGACACGCCTGAAGTGCGCGCTGCGTTGGATATGGGAATTGAAGTGATTGGTGATGTCGAGTTATTTGCTCGAGAAATAGCAGCCAAAAAACCTTGCGTTGTCGGTATTACTGGATCAAACGGTAAATCTACGGTGACGACATTAGTGTACGAAATGCTATTAGTAGCCGGAAAGTCGGTGGCGATTGGCGGTAATATTGGTATACCAGCGCTGGATTTATTACCTCAGGATGCAGACTTTTACGTACTTGAGTTATCGAGTTTCCAACTTGAAACCACTCATTCATTAAATTGTATTGCGGCAACGTGTCTCAATGTTAGCGAAGACCATATGGATCGCTATAGTGACTTGAATACTTACCGCGAAGCAAAGTTACGCTTATACCCACAAAGTCGCTTTGTGATGTACAACCGTGATGACGAGTTAACTTATCCGTTAGAGCCAATGAATCAAAATAATTTTGGTTTGGGCGTGCCAGAAGGCGATGCATGGGGATTAAGTGATGGCAAGATTTTCCATGGTGACTCTGAGATTATTAATTTAATTGATGTGACCTTAATTGGTAGCCATAACCATGCAAACTTATTAGCCGCAATGGCATTAGCCGATGCTTGTGGTGTGGGTAAAGAGGCCATGATTGAAGTGGCTAAAACCTTTGTTGGTTTAAGTCATCGTTGTGAACTGATTGCCGTTAAACAAGGTGTGTCGTATATCAATGACTCTAAAGCTACCAATGTCGGCGCGACAGTTGCGGCACTTGAGGGACTTAATTCACACCTAGGTGATTTGTACCTAATTGCAGGTGGTGATGGTAAAGGCAGTGATTTTCGCCCACTAACAGAACCGTTGAGCAATATTACTCAGCTTATTACCTTGGGGCGAGATGGCCGCAAAATAGCCAAATTAAAACCAGGCACTATCGAAGTGACAACGATGGCAGAGGCCGTCGCTAAAGCAGCTGAATTAGCATCGTCTGGTGACATTGTATTATTGTCGCCTGCATGTGCCAGTTTAGATATGTATAAAAACTTTATGGCTCGTGGCGATGATTTTAGACAGTGTGTGGAGTCGTTAGCCGATGGCGAATAACGAGCAGCAACTTAGCTTGTTTAAACGGGGCCTTAATTGGACTTTGCCCTCGTTATTATCCGATGATCATAAACCGGGTATGCAGCTATACGACCGTAGCTTCCTCGTCGCGGTTGTTGGCTTAATGTGTTTTGGCTTTGTTATGGTGATGTCAGCTTCAATGCCTGAAGCGACCAAACTGACTGGCGATCCATTTTATTTTATGTACCGCCATGTGCTTTACCTTGTTGGCTGTGTAGTGATTGCTTTCGTGGTGCTGAAGTTTGAAGTCAGTTATTGGGAAAAAAACAGCGGCATGCTGATGCTAGCGGTGTTGGTATTATTGATTGCAGTACTGTTTATCGGCACCTCAGTTAACGGTGCCCGTCGTTGGTTGTCTATCGGTCCTATTAGGATCCAAGTCGCCGAAATGGCCAAGTTTGTATTTATTGTTTACATGGCCGGTTACCTAGTACGCCGTCATGGTGAATTACGCGAAAACCGTAAAGGTTTCTATAAACCGATTGGGGTTTATGGTTTGTTCGCAGTATTGATTTTGTTACAGCCTGACCTTGGCACTGTAGTTGTGTTGTTTGTGTGTACAGTCAGCTTGTTGTTTCTGGCAGGTGCGCGCATTACAGACTTTATGGTGTTGGTATTACTGGGGGTGGCCACCTTCGTGTTACTGGTGCTATTCGAACCTTATCGTATGCGACGAGTGACCTCGTTTATGGATCCATGGGAAGACCCATTTGGCAGTGGTTACCAGTTAACTCAATCATTAATGGCTTATGGCCGAGGCGATTGGTTTGGTCAGGGTTTAGGTAACAGTATTCAAAAACTCGCTTATTTACCTGAGGCGCATACTGATTTTATCTTTGCTGTTATCGGTGAAGAGCTTGGGTTTACCGGTATTATTGCTGTGCTATGTACATTATTTTTTATTGCTATTCGTGCGATTAGATTAGGCAACTTATGTTTAAAAATGCAGCGCCCTTTTGAAAGTTATGTCGCCTATGGTGTGGGTATTTGGATTTGTTTTCAGACCGTAGTAAACGTGGGTGCCAGTATTGGTATGTTACCAACAAAAGGGTTAACCCTACCGTTTATTAGCTATGGTGGCAGTAGTTTATGGATTATGACTGCTGCGGTGATGTTGCTTGTTAGGATAGATTATGAGCGTCGAGTTAGTTTGGTGCAAGCCGTACAAGGGAGAACAAGTTAATGAACAGTAATATTAGTCGTTCTCCTAAGATACTCATAATGGCTGGCGGCACTGGAGGCCATGTTTTTCCGGCACTTGCAGTGGCGAAGTATTTAGCTGAAAAAGGTTGGCAAATTCGTTGGTTAGGTACTGCCGACCGAATGGAGGCGCGTTTAGTGCCTCAGCACGGATTTGATATTGAATTTATCGATATTAAAGGTGTGCGTGGTAATGGTCTTATGCGTAAGTTAGCGGCACCGTTTAAAATTATTCGTTCAATCATTCAAGCTAAAGCGGTGATTGAAGATTTTCAACCTGACGTGATTCTAGGCATGGGCGGATTTGCCAGCGGTCCTGGTGGGGTTGCAGGCAAATTATTAGGTATTCCTTTAGTGCTGCATGAGCAAAATGCAATTCCAGGATTAACCAATAAGCTGTTATCTAAGATTGCCAAAAAGGTATTGTGCGCATTCCCAAATACCTTTGCCAGTAACGTGGCCAATGTAGAGGTTGTGGGTAATCCCATTCGCCAAGAGCTTATCGAGTTAGGTGCACAAATTAAAACGCCTCAGGCTGATGCATTAAGAGTATTGGTGGTGGGTGGTAGTTTAGGTGCCAAAGTATTGAATGATGTAATGCCTGCTGTAGTGGCTCATTTGAGTAAGTCTCATTCTCTGACAGTTTGGCACCAAGTTGGCAAAAATAATCAGGCAACAGTGAAAGCGAGTTATCAACAACTTGGTCAATCAGACCGTGTTAATGTTGCTGAATTTATTGATGACATGGAAGCGGCTTATCGTTGGGCCGATGTTGTGGTATGCCGCTCCGGAGCTCTTACCGTGTCCGAACTGGCCGCAGTTGGTTTACCAAGCATCTTAGTTCCGTATCCTCATGCTGTGGATGACCATCAAACTGTAAATGCATCAGTACTGGTTGAAGCTGGAGCGGGTTTTTTACTGCCACAAACCATTTTAAATGCAGACAACCTTGCTGAGAAGTTGCAGTTGTTTGTTGAAAATAGACAAGAACTAGCCCAAATGGGCCATAAAGCAAGAGGCGTAGCTGTATTAGATGCGACTCAACGAGTAGCAGATATTTGTGCCTCATTTGCGAGAAAGGATTGAAATGACAAAGACAGAAAGATACGCACAGCTTCGTAGCATGATCCCTGAAATGAGAAGGATCAAGCGCATTCATTTTGTTGGCATCGGTGGTGCCGGCATGGGTGGTATTGCGGAAGTGCTTGTTAATGAAGGTTATCAAATAAGTGGTTCGGATATCGCTATCAATAGCGTAACTGATCGTTTGGCGAGTCTTGGCGCAAAAATTATTATTGGCCATCAGGCCCAAAGCGTCGAACAGGTTGATGTTGTTGTGGTTTCTACCGCCATTAACCCGCAAAATCCAGAGATTATTGCTGCTAAAGAATTACGTATCCCGATAGTGCGCCGTGCAGAGATGCTGGCTGAGTTAATGCGTTATCGTCATGGTGTTGCGATTGCTGGAACTCATGGTAAAACCACTACGACAAGCTTAATTGCCAGCGTATACGGTCAAGCCGATCGTGACCCAACATTTGTTATTGGTGGCTTACTTAATAGTGCTGGTACTAATGCACGTTTAGGCACAAGTCGTTACCTTATTGCTGAAGCAGATGAAAGTGATGCAAGCTTTTTGCACTTGCAGCCAATGGTCAGTGTGATCACTAATATCGAAGCTGATCATATGGATACATATGGTGGCGACTTTGAAAAATTGAAAACCACCTTTGTCGATTTTTTGCATAACCTGCCGTTTTATGGCGTTGCAGTGATGTGTATTGATGATGAAGTTATCCGTGAAATTATGCCACGTATTGGCCGCCAAATTGTAACTTACGGGTTTAGTGAGGAGGCTGATGTTCAGGCTATTAACTTTGCACAAAATGGTCATCAGTCAAGCTTTACTGTTAAGCGTCATGGCAAAGATAATGTTGATATTGTGCTTAATTTACCTGGTGAACATAACGTACTTAACGCCTTAGCCGCGATAGCTGTCGCCAGTGAAGATGACATCGATGATAGTGCTATTGTACAAGCACTTGCTGAGTTTGAAGGTATAGGCCGTCGTTTCCAACATTTAGGTGAATTTGAAACACCGAATGGCAGTGTCATGCTCGTAGACGACTATGGACATCACCCAAGTGAAGTATTAGCAACGATTAAAGCAGCGCGAGCAGGTTGGCCAGACAAGCGTTTAGTGATGGCATATCAACCGCACCGTTATAGCCGCACACGTGACTTATATGAAGATTTCGTCGATGTATTATCCCAAGTCGATTGCTTATTATTATTAGATGTTTATGCCGCGGGTGAAGCTCCGATCCCAGGTGCAGATGGACGGGCTTTATGCCGTTCAATTAGATTACGAGGTCAAATAGACCCTATTTTTATCGCCAGTCCCGATCAGCTCGCGGCGGTATTACCAGATGTGTTGCAACATGGGGATTTATTTATGACTCAGGGGGCAGGCAATATCGGGGCTTTATCGAAAGAATTAGCTCAGAGTAATTTGGGTTGTAAAGTACTTGTAGAAGAGCAATAAAGTGATTGATTTTTCAACAATTGTTGTGTGTAAAAATCGAGCTTTAAACCTTATGAATTGGTCTATATAATGACCGATCTTTTGGAGTTAACTCCGGAACAACGTCAGAGGCGGATTTAAGGTGTCGTGGAGCGATAAAGGGCGGCAACTAAAACATAAATTGGCTCGTGTTAATTGGTATTTTTGCACTGGTGTAGTGTTTTTATGCAGTGTACTTGGCACCGTAGTTTGGGGATGTATGCAACTACACGAGCTATTAAATGATGCTGATGCATTGCCTATTGAAGCGGTAGCGATTAAAGGTGAGCGAATTTATACCACCGATGACGAAATTAAGAGCGCATTACAGTCGTTGATGCAAAGTAGTTTTTTTAGCGCTGATGTGGTGGATGTACAAAAAGCATTAGAAGCATTGCCGTGGGTTTATCATGCATCGGTAAGACGAGAATGGCCGGCAAAGTTTAAGGTTACCTTACAAGAACAACAAGCTGTAGCGCATTGGAATGATGTGTCTTGGCTTAATACTAATGGTGAGGTTTTTGATGCGTTAGCGCATTCAGAACATGATGCCTTACCCAAGTTATCTGGACCAGAAGGGACAGAAATAGAAGTATTAACCAGCTATCAGCAGTTAGATGATTTATTGACTATAAACGAGTTTAAACTGTCCAGTTTACGCTTAAGTCCACGCCATGCATGGCATGCCGTGCTGGCTAACGGAATTGAAATTGAGCTCGGACGAGAAGATAAAATGTCACGGATACAACGCTTTATTAATGTGTATCCAACTTTGAAGCAAAGTGAAAAACCAGTTGCGACCGTTGATTTACGTTACGATACCGGGTTCGCCGTAGGTTGGGATGATTCAAAAAAGAGAGTCGACAATAAATGACCAAAAATCAGGAAAGAAACCTCATCGTGGGGTTAGATATAGGGACATCCAAGGTCGCAGTGATCATTGGTGAAGTATTGCCTGATGGTGAGATTAGTGTCATTGGTTTAGGTAATCATCCTTCTCGCGGTATGGATAAAGGTGGTGTCAACGATCTCGACTCTATAGTGCGCAGCGTGCAACGGGCGTTAGATCAAGCTGAGTTAATGGCTGATTGCCAGGTTTCATCGGTGTACTTAAGTATTTCGGGTAAACATATTGCCTGCCAAAATGAAAATGGCATGGTGTCGATTAACGACGAAGAAGTCACCCAAGAAGATGTAGATAATGTAATCCATACTGCTCGCTCGGTTAAGATCCCAACAGAACGTCGTATTTTGCATGTATTACCGCAAGAGTATTCAATCGATGTTCAAGACGGTATCAAGAGCCCAATTGGTATGTCGGGTATGCGTATGGAAGCCAAGGCTCATATTGTGACCTGTGCCAATGATATGGCTAAAAATATTACTAAGAGTGTAGAGCGTTGTGGTTTAAAAGTGGATGATTTGGTGTTTTCGGGCATCGCTTCTGCAGACTCGGTACTCACAAATGATGAGAAAGATTTAGGCGTGTGTATTGTTGATATTGGTGGTGGAACAACCGATATTGCTGTATATACCAACGGCGCATTACGTCATTGTGCAGTTATTCCTGTCGCGGGTAACCAAGTCACAAGTGACATCGCCAAGATATTCAGAACACCGTTAACACACGCTGAACAAATTAAAGTGCAGTTTGCCAGTGCCAGAAGTTCAACGGTAAGTCGTGAAGACAGTATTGAAGTCCCATCCGTGGGCGGTCGCCCTTCACGTAGTATGTCACGCCATACTCTGGCAGAAGTGGTAGAGCCAAGATATCAAGAATTGTTTGAGCTTGTTCTCAAGCAGTTACAAGATAGCGGTCTAGAAGATCAAATTGCAGCAGGGATTGTGCTAACTGGAGGAACGTCCTCGATATCGGGTGCCGTTGATATTGCTGAAGCAACCTTTGGCATGCCAGTCCGTGTCGCATCACCGCTACCAGTAAAAGGGTTATACGAATATGTGGATCAACCAATTTATTCAACAGGAATAGGGTTGCTTCATTATGGCGCAAGAAGAGTCATCGAACGACAGTTCGAACGACCTGAGCGGCAAGGGGTTACCAGCTTTTTGAATCGGGTCAAAAGTTGGTTTAAGGGTGAATTTTAATAACGCAGACAAATGGAGATCAGACAATGTTTGAGATCATGGATACACATTCAGACGAAGCGGTGATTAAAGTCATCGGCGTCGGTGGCGGTGGCGGAAACGCTGTCGAACATATGGTAAAACACAGCATCGAAGGTGTTGAATTTATCGTCACAAATACAGATGCGCAAGCACTACGTAAATCAAGTGCGGGTTCAACTATCCAGCTTGGTCGCGATGTGACTAAAGGTCTTGGTGCGGGTGCAAATCCAGATGTGGGCCGTCAAGCCGCTGAAGAAGACCGTGAGAATATTCGAGCAGCAATTAAAGGATCTGACATGATCTTTATCGCTGCTGGCATGGGTGGTGGTACCGGTACTGGCGCTGCACCTGTTGTGGCAGAAATTGCCCGCGAAGAAGGTATTCTAACCGTTGCCGTAGTCACTAAGCCTTTCCCATTTGAAGGGAAAAAGCGTATGGCTTACGCTGAACTAGGTATTGCAGAATTAGCAAAACATGTTGACTCTTTAATTACGATTCCAAATGAAAAGTTATTAAAAGTGCTAGGTCGCGGAACATCTTTACTTGATGCTTTTGCTGCAGCCAACAACGTGTTACTTGGAGCCGTCCAAGGGATTGCAGAATTAATTACTCGCCCAGGCTTAATCAACGTCGATTTCGCCGATGTGAAAACCGTTATGTCTGAAATGGGTAATGCCATGATGGGAACGGGTGTCGCTCGTGGTGATGATCGCGCTGAAGAAGCCGCAGAAGCTGCAGTTGCTAGTCCATTGCTTGAAGATATTGATTTAGCTGGTGCTCGTGGTGTGTTAGTCAACATTACTGCTGGTATGGATATCACCATTGAAGAGCTTGAAACAGTGGGTAACCACGTTAAAGCTTACGCCTCAGAAAATGCTACTGTGGTTGTCGGTGCGGTAATCGATCCTGAAATGAGTGATGAGTTACGTGTGACAGTAGTTGCGACAGGTATTGGTGCTGAGAAAAAACCAGATATCCAATTAGTGTCTAAACCAGTCGCTCGTCCAGAACCTGTTGTTATAGAGCCTCGTCCAGAACCTGTTGAGGAAGCTGTATCACAACAAAGTTATGCAGTGCCAAAAGGAAATGCTGTGCCACAGCAGCAACCTGTGCAGCGTACTGATGCTGACTATCTTGATATTCCAGCATTTTTGCGTAAACAAGCGGATTAATATACGAATAAAACACTATATTTTGGCATGACTAATGAGTGCAATGTACTAATAAGGGTTATATTGTAAACTGGATTACAAATTTACCATGTGTTTGGCGTTTTTTTTGTTAAAAGCCGAATTTATGGTAGCATGTTGAACCAGTTATACATGATAACCTTAGGTTATTATTGCAACTATTTGTTTAATATTGATATTTATGGGCTACTGAATGATTTTTCAAAGAACTGTTCAAAAGATGGTTAAGAGCACTGGAGTCGGGTTACATTCTGGCAACAAGGTAACTCTATGCATTAAGCCCGCACCAGTGAATACCGGGATTGTACTAAAGCGAACTGATCTTAGCCCTGCTGTGTTTATTCCAGCCAAGGCGGATATGGTTCGTGAAACAACAATGTGTACAGCCCTCGTAAATGATGCAGGTATAAGAATATCAACTATTGAGCATTTGTTTGCGGCGCTTGCTGGCTTAGGTATCGATAATGCTATTATCGAAGTCGATGCACCTGAAATCCCGATTATGGATGGCAGTGCAAGCCCATTTGTGTTTTTACTGCAAAGTGCAGGTATTAAAGAGCAAGCTGCAGCGAAAAAGTATATAAAAATCACTAAACCAGTGCGTGTTGAAGATGGCGATAAATGGGCCGAGCTAAAACCTTTTAAAGGGTTTAGAGTTGATTTTAAAATTGACTTTGCTCACCCAGAAATTGCTCGTAGTCAGCAACACATGGTGATGGACTTTTCGACATCAGCGTTTGTGAAAGACATTAGCCGTGCCAGAACATTTGGTTTTATGCGGGATATTGAATACTTACGTGCTAATAATCTAGCACTAGGTGGCAGCATGGAAAATGCTGTTGTACTTGACGAGTATCGTGTATTAAACCCTGATGGTCTGCGTTACGAAGACGAATTCGTTAAGCATAAAATTCTCGATGCATTTGGTGACTTATATGTTGCTGGTCATGCAATTATCGGTGAATTTGCGGCTTATAAAACTGGTCATTCGTTAAACAACCAACTTGTACGTGCATTGCTACTTCAGCAAGATGCATGGGAGTTGGTTAGTTTCGATAAAGAGGCTGATGTGCCTGTCAGCTTCATGGTTCCGGGTGCGTTAGCGCACGTTTAACCAGTTAAGATTGCCTATTACGGCTGGCTAATGCAGCCAGCCGTTTTAGTTTTTCACCTAAAGAACCATCAACATGTGCAGCTAATGCTTCAATATGTTGTGCTGCTGTGGTGCTGATCACATTTTGATTAGGTTGAGATTGTGGTTTTGCTAAGGCAAGTCCAGGATTGACTTTCACCTCAATAGCAGTAAGCATCGGAAGTGTGTCAGTTTGAAGTTGTTTTAATAGCTTCTGCTTTTGAAAATTTATTCTCGCAGCCCATGCTGCTGATGTAGTTTCAATAACAAGAACACCCTGGCGGAGATTAGCAACTTTTAGCTGCTCTGCCACAGGACCATTTAACGTCTGTTTTACATAACGATTCAGATTATTAAGTAGTTCTGCTTTCTCCGCCAGTTCAGGCAGTCTCCCAGACAAATGAACTAAATTGCTGAGATCTTGAGGGGGCTTTTTCATATGATAATAAGATGGCTGAATTAGGCTATGAGTGTAACAGTTTTTATCCAAGGTCGAAATGGTGTAACGCGCTGGCAACCTAGTAAGCGTTGGTTACTCCTACCTATTATTCTTATGGCCACAGGCACAGGAATATATCAATACAGCACTGAGCGTTTTGCTGACCAACAAGCGAAAGTTGACGAGAATAAACAGCTTCGCCAGCAGCAAAAGCAACAAGTGGTAGAACTCAAAACTGCAACAGAAACCCAGTTAGCAACTTTGGTTGCTCATGTGGCCAAGATGCAAGCCAAAATTACCCGACTTGAAGCTCTTGGGCAGCAAGTCGCGCAAAATAACCTCCTTGATGATCAATTTGATTTCTCTTCAGAAGTCGGGATCGGCGGTTTGAGCGAAATAGGCAATGGTGTCGAATTAAGCCAACTTATCGATGAAATGAATAAGTTGGTATCTAGAATTGATAATAATGACGTCCAGCTATCACTACTTGAAACAGTAGCATCTAATCTCCATATAGATGAAGAGCGTTATATATCAGGGCGGCCAATCGATAAAGGTTGGTTATCTTCGCCCTATGGTTTACGAAATGATCCTTTTAGTGGCCGACGAACAATGCATAAAGGTATTGATTTTGCCGGCAAAGAAGGGGCAGATGTTACTACGACTGCAGCAGGCGTTGTAACATGGTCAGGAAGCATGCTTGGATATGGTGAGTTAGTTGAAATAGATCATGGTAATGGTCTTCGCACTCGCTATGGACATAATAAATCTCTGTCAGTAAACGTAGGTGACGTCGTTGCCAAAGGCGATAAAATTGCCAGTATGGGAAGCACAGGCCGTTCAACTGGCCCCCATGTGCATTACGAAGTGCTGCGTGGTAAACAACAAATAGATCCACAGAAATACGTTTACCGCAAAGCAAGTTAATAATATTAACGGTTAATGCGCTCAAATGAGCCAAACCTACAACAGATAAGTGATTAAGATGTTAGGCAAACTACTGACAAAAGTATTCGGAAGTCGCAACGACCGCACCCTGAAAAATCTTGGAAAAATTGTTATTCAAATAAATGCATTAGAAGCTGATTACGAAAAGCTTTCTGATGAAGAACTCAAAGCGAAAACGGCAGAGTTCCGTAAACGTCTAGAAAATGGCGAAACCTTAGATAACATCATGGCAGAAGCATTTGCAGTTGTACGTGAAGCATCAAAGCGTGTATTTGATATGCGTCCGTTTGATGTTCAATTGCTCGGCGGTATGGTTTTAGACAGCAATCGTATTGCTGAAATGCGAACTGGTGAAGGTAAAACCTTAACGGCAACGCTACCAGCATACCTTAACGGAATAACGGGTAAAGGTGTTCATGTCATTACAGTGAACGACTATTTAGCTACGCGTGATGCAGAGAATAACCGTCCACTGTTTGAGTTTTTAGGATTAAGTGTCGGAATTAACATTGCAGGTTTAGGTCAATTCGAAAAGAAGCAAGCCTACGATGCAGACATTACTTACGGTACTAATAACGAATTTGGTTTTGATTACCTTCGTGACAACATGGCATTTTCACCACAAGAGCGTGTTCAGCGACCACTGCACTATGCACTTATTGATGAAGTAGATTCAATTCTAATTGATGAAGCCCGTACACCGTTGATTATTTCTGGTGCGGCTGAAGACAGTTCTGAGCTATACGCTAAAATCAATTTATTAATTCCAAGTTTGATCCGCCAAGACAAAGAAGACACCGAAGACTATGTTGGCGAAGGTGACTACAGTATTGATGAAAAGGGTAAACAGGTTCATTTAACCGAACGTGGCCAAGAAAAAGTTGAATTACTGTTAATTGAAAAAGGCATGTTAGCCGAAGGTGATTCGCTCTATTCAGCAACTAATATCTCTTTGCTACATCATGTTAATGCGGCACTTCGTGCACATACGTTGTTTGAAAAAGACATCGACTATATTGTGAAAGATGATGAAGTCATTATTGTCGACGAACATACAGGCCGTACTATGCCAGGGCGTCGTTGGTCAGAAGGTTTGCATCAAGCTGTCGAGGCCAAAGAAGGCGCTAAAATCCAGAATGAAAACCAAACTCTGGCTTCTATCACTTTCCAAAATTATTTCCGTCAATATGAAAAACTTGCCGGTATGACAGGTACTGCTGACACTGAGGCATTTGAATTCCAACATATCTATGGTTTAGATACCGTTGTTGTTCCTACTAACCGTCCCATGGTACGTAATGATATGGCCGATCTGGTCTATCTAACTGCTCCAGAGAAATACGCAGCTATTATTAAAGATATCGAAGGTTGTCGTGAACGTGGCCAACCGGTATTAGTGGGTACTGTATCTATTGAGCAATCAGAATTGCTTAATTCATTATTGAAAAAAGCCAACATTCCTCACAGCGTGCTAAATGCTAAGTTCCATGAAAAAGAAGCAGAGATTGTTGCTCAAGCCGGTAGTTTAGGTGCTGTGACCATTGCAACCAACATGGCTGGCCGTGGTACAGATATCGTATTAGGCGGTAACTGGAACATGGAAATTGAAGCGCTAGATAATCCAACAGCAGAACAGAAAGCTAAGATTAAAGCTGATTGGAAGATACGTCATGAAGAAGTGCTTGCTGCAGGTGGTTTACACATTTTAGGTACAGAACGTCACGAATCTCGTCGTATCGATAATCAGTTACGAGGCCGTGCTGGTCGTCAAGGCGATGCTGGTTCTTCACGCTTCTATTTGTCGATGGAAGATAGCTTAATGCGTATCTTCGCTTCAGATCGAGTATCTGGCATGATGAAAAAGCTTGGCATGGAAGAGGGGGAAGCCATTGAGCACCCTTGGGTATCACGTGCTATTGAAAATGCTCAGCGAAAAGTCGAAGCACGTAACTTTGATATCCGTAAGCAATTGCTTGAATACGATGATGTCGCAAACGATCAGCGTCAAGTTGTCTATGCACAGCGTAACGAGTTAATGGATGCTGAAAGTATTCAAGATACAATTCAGAATATCGAACAAGATGTGATCAGTGGAATAGTCGATCAATATATCCCACCGCAATCACTTGAAGAACTTTGGGATGTACCTGGGCTTGAACAACGCCTTGGTAATGAATTTGGTCTAAAGTTAACAATTCAAGAATGGTTAGATCAAGATGATAATCTGCATGAAGAAACATTACGCGAACGTATCCTAACGTCATGGAGTGAATTGTATAAAGCTAAAGAAGAAATGGTTGGCGCCCAAGTATTACGTCAATTTGAAAAAGCGGTAATGCTACAAACACTCGATGGACTCTGGAAAGAACACCTAGCTGCTATGGATCATTTGCGCCAAGGTATTCATTTACGTGGTTATGCACAGAAAAATCCAAAGCAAGAGTATAAGCGTGAATCGTTTGAATTATTCCAGCAATTGCTTGAAACACTGAAAAATGACGTAATAAGTGTACTGTCAAAAGTACAAGTTCAAGCGCAGTCAGATGTTGACGAAATGGAACAGCGTCGTCGTGATGAAGAAGCAAAAATTAAACTGGCTTATCAACACGCATCAGCAGAAGCTTTAACTGATACTGGTGAACAACAAGTAGAAGCGCCTAAAACAGTTATACGTGAAGGTGAAAAGATAGGGCGTAACGATCCATGCCCATGTGGCTCAGGTCAAAAGTACAAACAATGCCACGGTAAACTCAGTTAACAAAGAGTCCATTACGAATGTTAGATAAAAAGGTAGCGAAAATTCGCTACCTTTTTTGTTTCTGAAAACTCAAAGATATTGATAAATTAACTAATTGTGGATAACTTTGGGGGTAAATAGTGAGTATCATGTAGTTAAGTGGATAAATGAATAAAAGATCATTTTTTTGCACAAAAGCGCTTGCACAAAATCTTAAGCTGCCTATAATGCGCATCCACTGACACGGAATACAGCGTAAGCGATTACCGAGTGAGTTTGAATTAAGTGCTTCAAAACACTGAGTTCAAGGCGAAAAGAAAGTTTGAAAAAACACTTGACGCCGACACGGGGAAGCGTAGAATACGCACCCCAAGCCAACGACCTAGCGTCTTATGGCGATGTCTGAAAAATCGACATCAAGCTCTTTAACAATTTATCAAGTAATCTGTGTGGACATTCACAGGTATTGAGTTATTCGAAATTGTCTTCTGTTCTTCGGAATGTTGGCAATCAAAAAATTTAAACTCAATGCAACGATGAGTGTT
>NZ_JACJFI010000190.1 GCF_014164505.1 Shewanella sp. SG41-4
TCTTCTGTAACCAATGCTTGTTCTTCAGTGGCACTAGCCAGTTGTGCTGTCATGCCACTAATATTATCGATAAGCGCTAAGATTTCGGATATTGCATCGCTAGATTGTACGGCTTTTGACTGTAACTGAGCAGATTGTTGCTGTGTAAGAGTAATACTGTCGATAACCGATTGAATACCTGTTTGGATCTGACTGATAATTTTATTGATTTCATTAGTCGATGTCTGAGTTCTATTTGCCAGTGCACGTACCTCATCAGCAACCACAGCAAAACCTCGACCATGTTCGCCTGCTCGTGCAGCTTCAATGGCGGCATTAAGTGCAAGAAGATTAGTTTGATCTGCAATACTGCCAATCACATCAAGAATACTGCCAATCTCAGCAGATGAATGACTTAATGTTAATGATACTGTTTCCGCTTGATGTAATTCATGGACTACACTTTGTGTTTGTTCAACGGTTTGTTGCATCAATTTTTGATTTTGTTCAGCTTGATGTTTCACATTCGCGGCACCGTCAGCTGCATCTTGTGTATTTCGTGCCATTTCTTGGCTAGTCGATAACATCTGGTTGATAGCGGCGGCAACACTCTGGGTTTCACTATGCACTTGGTTAGCGCTTTGATTCGACGACTTAACTGTGTCTAATAAATGTATTGCTTCATTATTTAAGGTTTGCCCAAGAGGCTGTAAATTAGCGACCATATTGGCAATTTTAATCACAAATTGATTGAATGCATCAGCCAATTTAGCCACTTCGTCATTACCTTCAGTCGACAAACGCTGGGTCAAGTCACCTTCGCCTTTCGCTATCTGTTCCATCGCGCTTATGGTGACTTTGAGAGGTTGGGTGATGGAATGATTTAACAATAAAAAGAATGCAAAAATAGGCACTGAAATAATCATCATGATAATGAAATAGTCAATAATGATACCTGTCATGCTTTGATTAACATCGTTGACGTTAGCTTGAGTGATTAAGGTCCAATCAAGAGCCGAGTAATACTGCGCTGCAACTAATACCGTCTGTGGCTGATTTTGTTGATCGATAATATCTAGCTTATTCTGTGAGATGTTGTGTTTTTTGGCTGATGCAATCAGCTGTTGATATAAATTGGAGCCGTTGCTAGCCCCAAGACTAGAGAGTGACTTGCCGATTGAATTTTGGTTGAATGGGTTAACAATAATACGGTCTTGGTTATCAACAATGATAAATGCTTGATGATCATTAACCTCAATCTGACTGGCAAATTGGCTTAGTATTTCAACCGTAGCATCCGGTTTGGCCAATTTGAAAGCATCTATAGTGCTACTTAATTGGCTGACTTGCCCAGATATTTGGTTAAATTTTTCTTCGATTAAATGATTGTATTGTTCTTTAATTGAAAATGAACCGAAAACCACAGTGCCTACAGCAGCTAACGCTAACATAATGAATAAGCGCTTTAAAATGGTTAAGCGTCTTAATAATCCGATCATGATCAATCCTAATTCAAAGTATCCGTACAAAGTGAAGCAATTATAAAGAAAATATGAAAAAACATAAGTTTGATAGATTGTTTTTGTGAGCTAACAGATGTTATTTACATTTGTTAGTTAAATGTAAGGTTTAAATGGGAAATAGTATTGTTATCAATTAGTTAGCTGGGTATTTAATTTGATTGGTCAATTAACTTGCTAATCGATTGTTTTAATTTTGATTTTTTTTTGATTTACCCGCAAGATTAGCTTAATTAATGAATAAGGTACCAACATTATGAATTCAGCTTCCACAGTCAAAAATGACGATATTTTACTTAAGCTTTGTCATTCTGTTTCTCATGTTCTTTCTAGCACTAGTGCTAGTCAAATTACTCATGCTGGGATGGTTCAAAGTATTTCTCGTACCCGATTGAAACCTGATTTGGCCTGTTTTTCTATTTTTGATGGCGGCTTTTCTGGTTTGGTTGTAATCAATTTTTCAGCTGCTGCGGCTATTGAAATTTATCGCCGCTATATGATTAACATGGGCATGCCTGAACCAGAACTCGCGTTTTCACATACTTCTGATGATGTCAGTAATGTTATGGGCGAGCTAATGAACCAAATTTTGGGTGATTTTATTGGTAAAATATCGAAAGAGTTGCAAACATCAATCAGCCAAAGCCAGCCTAAAATGTTGGTTATCAATAAAGAGTTAACTATTTCTATCGACACAAACCTCGATAATGCAGTTGCCAGACGAGTGTCATTTAAGACTGAAAATAATCATATTTTTTATCTTGAATTTGCCATGGATAAAACAGAGTTTATTCGCTCTGCTGACTTTGAAATGGACGAAGAGTTTGATTTGGATTCGTTAATTGAAACTCATGGTAAAACAGCACAAGTTAATGCTTCAAAATCAAAAGATGTATTAAATGATCCCAATATTAAAGGCATTGTTGTCGATGATGCGGATGATTTGCTTAGTGAACTTGGATTATAAGTTTGACTTTGAACCACCAAGTGTACTGATTCACTTGGTGGTTTTTTATAATGGCGACGACAATAAAATAAAAGGTTAATCATACTAATGGCATCTAAAGCGACTTCTATTGATATAGCTTACCGTGCAGGCGTGTCGCAATCGACAGTGTCTCGTGCGTTAAGAAACAGTCCGTTGGTAAATTTAGAAACGCGACAGCGTATTCAAGCCATTGCAAAAGAACTCAATTATAAAGTCGATAAAAATGCCAGTAACTTACGCATGCAAAATAGCCAAACATTAGCATTGCTAATTTGTGAAGATCCAACAAATGACGAATCAATGATCAACCCTTTTTTCCTTTCTATGTTGGGTTCGATTACTCGAGCAACTGCTCGTCAAGGATATGATTTATTGGTGTCATTTCAGCAGCTTTCAACTGATTGGCATGCAGATTATGAAGACAGTAATAAAGCCGATGGTATTATTTTATTAGGTTATGGTGATTATATGGATTATGCCCATAAACTCGATAAGCTTATTGAAAAAAATACACACTTTGTTATCTGGGGAGCTGAGCATAATAATAAAGCGGTGCTGTCTATTGGTTGTGATAACCATCAAGGTGGTTTTGTTGCCACGGAGCATTTGCTTGGGTTAGAGCATAAACACATTGCTTTTTTAGGTGACTCGTCAAGTCGCAGCCCTGAATTTCGCGACAGATATTTAGGTCATGTTGATGCGTTAAAATCTGCCGGTATCGAAGCCGACAAGCAATTACAGCATGACGCTATTAATACCGAAGCCTCTGGCTATAATGCCGCCAACGTATTATTAGATAGCGGCGTGACATTTGATGCTATTTTTACTGCGAGTGATCTTATTGCGATAGGGGCGATTCGTGCATTGAAAAAGCGCGGTGTTGTCGTTCCAGATCAAGTCGCTGTAGTTGGATACGATGATATTCCGGTCGCCAGTTTTGCCAACCCAGCGTTGACAACGATTAAACAAGATACCCAGTTTGCAGGTGAAATACTTGTCGAAAGTGTGTTGAAGTTAATTCGTGGTCAAGAAGTTAGTCAGCGATTAATCAAGACCCATTTAGTGGTTCGTAGCTCATGTGGTGCAAATGTAGAAGATAATTAACTCACAGGCATCAAGCCATGAAGTGCATCTAACATTTTATGTAGACCCTTTTTTATTTTGTTTGCAGAGTCTTGGCGAGCTAAAACACTGAGTTAATATTATTTATTTCCAGTGACCGTCCTATGCAGATACTATTAGACGCTATCATACTTGTGCGTCGATCTTGCTAGTTAAATTTTTAAAGGATAATTTTTTATGGCCGGTGCCAGTTTATTAACCCTGTTAGATGATATTGCGACTATTTTGGATGATGTGGCGGCAATGAGCAAAGTGGCCGCACGCAAGACAGCGGGCGTTTTGGGTGATGATTTAGCCTTAAATGCACAACAAGTGTCGGGTGTTGCTTCTGAGCGTGAACTACCGGTGGTATTTGCGGTAGCGATGGGATCATTTAAAAATAAAGTGATTTTAGTGCCGATGGCCATGCTGATAAGTGCGTTTATTCCATGGGCTATTACGCCTTTGTTGATGTTTGGTGGTTTGTTTTTGTGTTATGAGGGTTTTGAAAAAGTCTATCATTCACTAACACATAAGCGCGCTCCTGTGATTGATGACGATGCAGTGGTCGCCAAAGCAAAAGCGGATATCGAAGACTTAGCCGCATTCGAAAAAGAAAAAATAAAAGGCGCTATTCGCACCGACTTTGTATTATCAGCTGAAATTATCGCAATTAGTTTAGGCGTGGCAGCACACATGGACTTAATGGGGCAATTTTTAACCTTATGCGTTATTGCCATTGTAATTACGGTCGGGGTGTACGGCTTAGTGGCAGGGATTGTTAAAATCGATGATCTTGGTTTGTATCTTGCTCAGCGTAAACCGAGTGGAATAGGGCATAAATTAGGCCTAGGATTAGTATCTGCTGCTCCTTATCTAATGAAAATCCTGACATTTGTCGGCACTATTGCCATGTTTATGGTCGGTGGCGGTATTTTAACTCATGGAATTCATGTGGTGTTTGAATGGATTGTGCATGCAGAAACGCTGGTTAGCCAAGTGAGTGTTGTTGGTGACGTTTTAGGACTATTAACCCCAAGCGTGTTAAATGCGCTATTTGGCGTCGTTGCTGGTGGTTTAGCGGTATTATTGATGAATGGTGTGACCAAATTACTACCTGCAAAAGATTAGTTAATGCCTGCAAAAGATTAGTAAATCCAAGTATTTGTTGTGGTAAGCAAAGATGGGTAAAAACATACAAAAAAAGCATAGTCTATGACTATGCTTTTTTTCGTGGTATTGACTATATCGACGGTGTTAATCAGTCTCTTAGAACTAAACCGCTAAATTATCCGGACTGTCTGGATTTGGTACTGTTTTCGGATTTGGCCCATATTCGTTGTCATCTTTACTGTTAAAGCACATCACAACCAGTAAAATTAATATGCCAAGCAGTGGAATAAATATCAACAATAACCACCAACCTGAATGGTCAGTATCGTGCAAACGACGGACACTTACAGCGATACTTGGGATCATGATGGCGAGTGAATAAATTGAGCTTAATACCCCAGCACCGTAAACGTCGCTGTAAAAACCGACACCCATGTCTAATAGCGTCAGTACGATACTGATCACCGCACTGATTAATCCAAACATCCAGTATTCTTTACGACGTGCACGGCCGCTAAAATCAAAATACTGTTTCAATACTTTTACATACCAATCCATTTGTTGTTCCTTAACGTTAACTTTTTTAATCTGGTGTATTAGTAACAAGATAGTGTTGAATTAACAAGGTTTTATTCAAAATACACACAAAAAATAAAGCCGTTGTGAGTCACAACGGCTTACTGAACTCGCAAATAATACTGCTATTAATAACAGTGCTATTGATATGTGCTTATTTATCCCGAGTTCAGATTATTTAGCTAGGGTTTGTTGTACAACAGGATAAAAGTCCCATACTTGTTCGTCTGTCATCGAACGCACTAATTTAACATACTCAGCATGAGTCCACGCTAGCGGGGTTGCTGAGTTAGTGCCTTGGCCTAATTTATAATTATAACGAGTCGCATTGCCTACGCCGTCCCAAGCTTGCTCTGGCAACATTAACCCTTGGTTCGCAAAGGTTTCCATGCCTTGAACATAGGTATTGATTAATACTTTCTTCGTGTCTGGGGTTAAGGTGTCGTTCGCTTTTGCCAAGGCTAATTCGTAATGGCCGCGTTCACCGGTAAAGAAGGGCCATACACGCCCACGTTGATTTTCGGTATCGCCTTTTTCAGCATAACTAAGGCCTGTGACGGTATCTTCACCGTAACCATCGTTACCATAACGGCGGTATCCTGGTACTTTACTGCCATCTTTGGCGGTAAATTCATACTTAACCCGTAAGTTATCTTCAAGACCTTGGTTGTCTATTAGCATGACGCTGTTTTTAATAACAGGGTCTTGGGCGTTAACCACACCATAACGGACTAATTCTAAAAAACCACCATCGAGGATCATGCGCTGATCTAAACCAGGTTTACCATTGTTATCAATGAGCTTGTCGGTGTTATTAGGGTTACCATTTGGGCTAATGCGCACATAATAAGGTGCCGCTTTACCTTTGGAATCTGTTTGACCTAATAAGCCTGTGGTGGTGACCATCGTTGTTTCGAGCTGACGTTGTAGCTTACGTGCTAAATCGGCATACTCAGGTGCTTGTTCATCTTTGGCTAGCGCTCCAATATCACTGGCAGCCACTAAACCGGCAATTACGGCTGCAGTTGTGGATGGAGAGAATCCTGCTTGCTCTTCCCAGCGTTCTTGTTGGGTACTTGGAGGAGTAATTTTAGTGTCATTCCAATCCAGTTTTACTTTGCCGCCTTTAACTAAAAAGTTAGCGGCTGGTTTAAGCATGTCGTTGTACCATTGGGTTATTTCTGCATCGCTAAGCACACCTGCTTGCCACAGTTTCCAGCCGAGCATGATTGGCATAGCGGTTTGATCGAGCTGCACGCCAACCCATTCAATTTCACCATCGACATGGGTTTTCTGTAAAAACCATCCAGGAGTGCCTGCAAAACCAGGTGTTTGTTGTTGAACTTGAACCTGCTTTAAATATTCAAAAGCCACTTTGGGTGTTTGAGTATCGCCCATGGCTAAAAATGCCATTGCACATTGGTAAAAATCACGTGGCCATACGGCTTTATAGCCTGTGCTACCGACTTTAGCTGAAACGGTGTCGCCCCAAGGATTTGAAAGTGATGCGATTAACGCACCAGCATGGGTTTTATCTTCTTGAGCTTTTAACACTAAGGCGCTGGCATAGAGTAATTTACCGTTATCTGTAGTGTTGGTAATCATGTCATTTAATGGCTTAAGCGAGGCTAAGTAATCTTTCCAGCCAAGATGTTTATCGTCGCCTAAATACGCTTGTTTAACGGCGTCATAACCCGCATCTAATGTCGCTTGAGTGGTGGCTAAGCTGCTCGCTTTGTCTTTACCAAAACCAATAACCAAATTAAAGCTTAGGCTGTCATTAGCATTGGTGAGGGTAGGGTATTGTGCGGTTAGGGCGACGTTGCCGCCTTGATTGGTGTCGCTAGTGGTCTGGTAATGATAATCAAGTTTACCGTTATCTTGTAAATCGACAATACCATCTGATATGCCGACAAACCCAGCGCTAGCAGCGACAAAATCAACATTTGTTTTAACGGTCATTACCGTTGAATTAGTGTCACTTGTGTAAGCCACTAGCGATTGGCCTTCAACACTAGCAATGTCATTGGCACCACTGTTATCAATGTGCGGATTGACATAAAGGTGTGGCGTAATGCCAGCCTCAAAAGCAGTAAAGGTGACTTTCATCATCAAGCTACTTCTATCGGGATCGGTAAAGATATGTTTTTCTATTTGGTATTTACCTTCAACATCTTTATTAATGACTTTATAAGCCAGCGATAATGGTCGTCCCATATCATCGGTATCTAAATACTCAATAGTGCTGATAGTATTGTTTTTTTCAGTATCGACAAAGCCTTTGCCAGAGATAATAAATTGCAGTTCTTTAAGCTGGGCATTGTGAATAAGGCCAAACATGGTTTCGGTTAATACGCCTTGAGCAATCGAAAACCATACTTTACTGACCGGGTTTGCAGCTGTGTCTTGATAATGGCCGTTAACATAGGGCTCGTAAGATGTGCCTATGCCAGTTTTTCCTGAGAAAGCCCAAGTAGGTTCTGTGCCTGGCGTACCGGGTGCGACGTTAACAACTTGAGCTGAAGTGTTTACTTGAGTATCTGCAGGTGAGCACGCACTTAAGGCTAGAGCCATCATGCTGGTCGTAACAGCTTTCGCTATGATACTGCGATGCGTGAGTAAATGTGGTTTTAACATGGAATTCCCCAAAATAATAATCTCAATCTAGTTACCAGTGACAAAGACTGGTAATTCTTATTGTGTTTGCTTGTCTTGATCTACAAATAGCACCGCAATGCCCGACAACATCATAAATATCCCGCCAAGTACTAACGCGTAAATAGGTTGTCCATCAAAAAATACCTTAAGCAATAAGCCAAGAATACTGGCCGCTAACAGCTGTGGAATTACGATGAAGAAGTTAAAAATTCCCATGTAAACACCCATTTTCTTCGGGGGTAATACACCAGACAACATGGCGTAAGGTACTGATAGAATAGATGCCCAAGCAAAACCGACGCCAATCATCGGTATCCATAACAGGTTAGGGTTATCAATAAACATAAAGCTGATGAGACCCGCACCGCCAATAAACATGTTGATGGTATGAGTGAGTTTAATGCCGACTGCTTTAGCCAGAAACGGAATAATAATCGCAGCAATTGCAGCAAAGCCGTTATAGGATGCGAACATCATACCGACCCAATCAGCACCGTCATTGTAGGCTTGTGATACCACATCAGTGGTGCCGTAATGGTACGAGGTAACGGCCGCAGTGGTGTAAATCCACATTGCAAATAGGGCAAACCAAGCAAAAAACTGTACCAGTGCTAGTTGACGCATGGCTTTGGGCATATGAAACAAATCATCGACAACATTAAACGTCATGCCTAATCCGTCGCGTGTTGCTGACGATTCAGCGTTGCTGTTTGACAGTTTGGCTAACTTA
>NZ_JACJFI010000191.1 GCF_014164505.1 Shewanella sp. SG41-4
AGCTTCTAGTAACCAATCATTAGTTCTTAATCGCAATATCATTTACTTGAATATTATCTGCACTGTCGATGCCGTCAAATATTGCGGTTGAGCTGTCTTCGGTAACTTGTTCGATAACCACATTGGCACGGCTTTTTGTGGCGATGGCACGCATGGAATTAAATCTGTCTGGGATATTTTTTTGTAATACGATTTGGAACTTATCACCCATTTTTACGCCATTTTTACGGCCTAAATTGATGATAATACGATCCCCTTGCCTGGCGACAATTTGGCCTAGTAATGGACGACAGTTTAACTGCTTATCCAGCGACATCACGCTTTGCTGTAAAATATCGCTGATCGCTTGACCATAAGATGATCGCCAAAAGCGCTGGTTAGCAGGTGAGACGATTTCTTGTCTTTCAAATTCCCACGGCGCTGAGGTGGCGAATGATTCTGACCACACCACTTCACCGCTGATCCCATGGTAAAGGGTTAATTTAAAAATAAACTGCCTTAGTGGATCATCCTCGACAAAGCCCATGTAACTGCTTTGAGCTGGTTCGGTCGAAATATCAATGATTTCAGGTTGCAGCAGATATTGGCTGTCGGTGATTTCGCCTAACCAACTGGGAATACGATATCCTTTAAAGTTGACAAGTTGATTGGTGTTATCAATTTTTTCATCGGCATGGAGTCGTGCAAAACTGTATCGCGACTGCGCATTGATAGCTTTACCTAATTGCTCGGTGATCCGCTCTTCAAAGTGAGCTAATTGACCATAACGCAACTGTTCGCGTTCTTGTAAATAGGCTTGAGGCAACATAATCGCAGCTTTGAGAGATTGGCTTTTACATTGAGCGTTAGGTTCTTGTTCGCTGAGTTCAAGCTGTAATATCACGGTGATGGTGTGTTGGCTGATCATTTCACTCATTAATTCAACGTTATTGGCCGATCCCATCCGCTGAATTTGAAAGGTATCTTGAGTAAGCCGACCTTGGTTGACTTGTTGTTCGCTGGAAAAGTTAACCCCGGCTTTTAAGCTAGCATAATTTAACGCTTGGCTTATGGCGTCTTCACGGGCTTTATCTATATCGCCATTAACGATTTTAGCCTTACCAGTCACTTCAATTTGTTCAGCCAATACCGACGGAGTAACACACAATGCACTCACGCATAGCATTGCTATTACGGCAAGGTGATTGAAGGTTTTAGTTCGGTTAACAGGGCTGTGTCGGATCAACATACAATGTCCTAATGTCAAAAAATCGTCTATTTTGCACAATTGTGTAAATTCAATTTACTCTATTTTAATCAAAGCAAAAATTGTGCTGACTCACTATATTAGTGGTTATTTTCTATGTTGCACTATTACAGTAAAGCTTTTAACGCATTTGCCGATATAAAGACACCAACAATAAAGAGTACATAATTGGCCTTAGTTATCGATGTACATGGCGATTAAATGACTCATTTATACCAAGACTAGCGGCATTATATGTTAGAGGAATTATTATGATTAACAGGCTTTTTATCTCCACGGTCATGCTTGCGTCGTTATCGCTAGCTGCATGCACCCAAACGCCTAATGCTGCCAATAACCTTGCCTTTAGTAATAACGGTAAATTTGTCAAAATCGTCGACGAAGATGAGGTTTATCACGATAAGCTGGCTTATGATATTCAGGCTGCGGGAATATCACCTAAAGGCCAAGTGAATGTGTGGGCAGAAAAGTTAGTCAACGAGTTAGTGTTACAAAATGACGCTTTACGCCCAGATCAACCACTGCTAATTTCTACGCCAGTGATGACCAGCAATTTTAATGCGACCAATGAATTAGCATTGCAGTTACAACAAGGGTTACTCGCAGCGTTCCACGCTCATGAATTTAATTTAGTCGATTTAAATGTGGCGACAAATTTGCGCGCCACAGAACAAGGCGAGTTTATGTTGAGCCGCAACTGGGAACTGTTGCGTGCAGATTTGCCGGTATCGCATGTATTAGTGTCAACCATGACCCTCACCCCTGAAGGAATTGTGTTTAACGGCCGAGTGATTAATGTGACCAATAATCGCGTCCTTTCAGCGGTGCAATCATTTGTGGCAGCATCGAGCTTATCAGGTTATTTACAGCCTTCTGAAATGGTTGAGTCACGCAATGGTTTACTGTATCGCCACGAAAATAAGGGCGACAGTCGTTACACCGTATTAGGAGATAAGCTATGAAGTCGTTGATGTTAATTATGCTATTACTGCTAACTGGCTGTGTCAGCAAAGATAAATATGTTCAGTGGGAAACTGAAGCGCCAGCTTCATTCCCAACACTAACGGCAATTGGTTATGCACCTTTGGCGACCCAGCCCAGTAAAGAGCCATCGCATCGTATTTTAATGGCGATGCAAGCCTCTAAAATTGCCGCTTACCGTGAGTTGGCGGAACAGGTGTATGGACAAAAGATTTCGGCTAATAGCGACGTAAGTGAGTGGTTATTAACTGACGACAACGTTAAGTCTAGCGTGAGTGGCATTATTCGCGGCGCTAAAGTGGTTAAGACCTACCCTTCTGGTGAGTTTTATGTCACTGAGCTAGCTCTAGACTTTAAACAAGTATGGCAGTTGTACGAACAACAAAATCGTCCTAAACGCGTAAAAGAAGTTACTTACTTTTAATTGAACATTTACGCTACCTTGTTGATACAAAAAATGCCGCTGAAGTCAGCGGCATTTTTTATTGTATTACGTTAACAATCATCATTAAAACGTCAGTTTAAACACTAAACCGAATGCTGCTTGATTTTCCAAGTCTTCAGTAACGTCTGGATAACTTAACTCCATTTCTCCACCAAAATAATAGCCAGCATAGGCGTTAAGGCTAATATTCGTCGTTGCTTGCCAGCCTGCGCGAGCAAAGCCTACCCATTCTTCTACTTCAATGGTTTTGTCATCGTCAGCAATTAAAAAACGCTCTGTTCGCATTGAGCTACCGACGCCAAAATCCCAGTCGCGGTTATATTGATAACTTAACTCTAATCCTGCAGGACCACTGAAACCGGCTTGAAACGGGTTAGCAAGTACCCACTTATCGTTTATCTGCCAACGTACCGCTAAATAAGGTATCGTGCGCACTTCTGAAATATCATTTAAATAGGCAACACCAAAGCCGAGCATATTGCCAGAGTCAAAGCGGTACATGCCCGAGGCAACTACACCATAACTTTGCGCATTTGAAGATGACGCTGTATCGGCATAGGCGTATTGCAGTTTCGGGGCTATAAGAAACATCCAATGATTATCAAGACGGTAAGATAACGATAAACCAGCACTGTACTGATGTATGGTTGACCAAGGTTCAGTACTGCTGCGTAACAGGGTGTTTTGGTTCATATCCCAGTCGTAATCGAGATTATCGTAGCCTAGATTTGCCCCAATTGACCATTGACGGTTGAGTGGCATGCTGGCCGAAAAACTGGTCTTCCAAGCATCACGCTGTAACTGATTAGGGTTATTGCTATTAGCCCCAACATTAGCGGTACCCGTTGATGTACGAGCTACTGTGAGTGAAAATGGTGAACGTTCTGGTGCTGCTAAAGCATGCTGACTTAACAACAGTCCCGATGCTAGCAAAATTGACAACGCTGATGTACTCAATGATTTTGGCTGAATTACGTTAACGTTATAAAGCGTCATATCGATCTGCTTCCCTTCAAATAATAGGATAAGTTAACTATTAACTTGGCTTAATAGCACCTTAGTTTAATAGTAGCTTGGCTAAATAGCCCCTTAGTTTAATCACAATAATACTGTTATCGCGCCAATTAAGTTCAACTTTTATTGGCTTATTTTACGTCAACTTGGTGGGCTCGCAAAAACATCTCGGCAGTATCTTGTAAATATTGTTGCCTGGTTGTCAGTAAATCACCTATCTCTAATCCTAGCTCTAAACGTAATTTTAGTTCGCCAAATAACATTAAACACAATCTAACTGCGCTTTCGTGAGGGTTTTCAAAAAAGTATTCGCCATGTTCATTGACCTTTTTTAAGTAATTTCTAATCAGTCCTAGTACGTGCTTGGGACCTGCGTCATAAAACAATCTAGACACTTCTGGGTGAGTGTCTGCTTGAGCTACGCAAGTTTTAAATACTGTCATGGTTTCTTTGCTAACAATCATTTCACCAAATTGCAGAGCAAACTGCAAAATAACCCGTTGTGGATTTGCAGCATCAATTAAGGCGTCGCCAGTGAGTTGATGCACAACACATTTAGACTCAATCGCGGAAACAAACAAATCATCTTTGGAACCAAAATGAGAATAAACGGTTTGTTTTGATACACCGGCATGTTTTGCCACTTCATCCATGCTGGTATTAGGAAAACCCTGATGACAAAAAAGCTCAATCGCAGACTCAAGTACTTGAGCACGCTTTTGTTCACTGCGGCTCAAACTAATCTGTTCGATATTATTAAGTGATGTGGTGTGTTTTGTCATGTTGGTTCCGTAAATTAACCCATTAAGCACAATCGAGTGTCAGCGTTACTACTTATTATTTAGCGTTATAGTAACTAAAAATAGACTGGACAGTCTAGTTTTATAAAACTAGACTACTGAGTCTAGTTAACATGTAAATTACATGTTGTGGTTTATGGGTAATGAATTCGTCTACGGTTACTAATAATTGCCCCTAAAAGTTAAATCAACATAGATACAATATATTGCTTTGCAAGGAATAAACTTATGTACGCGTCAAAGACATTCACCCCAATCATTCGATACTGGGCGCTAGGTTTAAGCTTAATCGCATTAGGCGGTTGTGGCTCTGAGGTAAAAGAGCATTCACAAACAACTGAGTATCAAACGGTATTGTCACAACCTTTATCGTTAAGCGACCGTTATCAGCACATGCAAACTTATACGGGTACGATTCGCTCAGCCAATACCACCGGAATTGGTTTTGAGCTTGCGGGTAAACTCAATAATATCCTAGTTGATAGTGGCGATACGGTGAGTAAAGGACAAATATTAGCGCAGCTGGATACCGATTTATTAACTGCAGAAAAGCAGCAATTACAAGCCAGTTTATTACAAACTCAAGCGGATATAGATTTAGCAAAAAGCACCTTAGTCCGTACTCAAAAATTGAAACAACAAAACTATGTGTCTGAACAGCAACTCGATGAAACTCAACAACAAGTTATCAACTTACAAGCTAACCAAAAGCGTATAGAAGCCAGCTTAAGTGCGACCAATTTGAAAATTGAAAAATCAACTTTACTGGCCCCATTCAATGGAAAAATCAGTCAACGTTTTCATAATGTCGGTGAAGTGATTGCGCTAGGCAGTCCGGTTTTCACCTTAGTCGGTAACAGTCAGCCTTTGGCTTACATAGGTGTACCCATAGACATCGCACAGCAGTTAACCGCCGAGCAAATGGTAGATGTCCGTGTAGGTAAACAAACCTTTACAGCTAAAATTGCCGGTATTAGTGCCGAGATCAATACCATTAGTCGTACGGTTCAGTTGCGTATTCATTTGCCTGACTCAGCCAGAGTGATTAATGGCGAAATAGCTTATTTGGCGTATCAACAAGACGTGCTAGCACCTGGTTATTGGGTGCCTATGTCAGCATTAACCGATGGTGTGCGCGGATTATGGAACGTGTTGGCCTTAGTTGAGGCTGAGCAAGGTTTTTATACCATTGAACGTCGCGATGTAGAGATTATCTATACCAATGAGCAACAAGCGTATATTCAAGGCGCCATAAAACCAAGCGATTTAATTGTGTCACAAGGATTACATAAATTGGTGGTTAATCAGAAGGTCACTCTCGCTCAATCAGAGAAAATGGGGGCATTATGATTAAAGCATTTTTAGAAAATGGCCGCCTAACCAGTTTATTTATCTCATTATTAATTGTTGCGGGATTAGGTGCTATTTCAAGCCTACCCCGCACTGAAGATCCACATATTACTAACCGATTTTCGTCTGTTATCACTCAATACCCTGGTGCATCTGCAGAGCGGGTTGAAGCACTCGTGACTGAAGTGTTAGAGAATCAATTACGCCGTTTAGAAGATTTAAAGCTAGTCCAGTCGACTTCTCGCCCAGGGATTTCGGTTATCCAGTTAGAGTTAAAAGACACAGTCACAGAGACGGCTCCTGTGTGGTCACGCGCTCGAGATCTCATCGCCGACAGTAAATCCTTGTTGCCAGTAGAAGCACAAAACAGTGTGTTAGATGATCAACTAGGTTATGCCAACACAGCCATTTTAGGGCTTGTTTGGGCAGATAATAGCCCTGTAAGAGCCGATATTCTTAATCGTTATGCTAAAGAATTACAAAGCCGCCTAAGGCTGCTCAGCGGTACTGATTTTGTTAAACTATATGGCGCACCACAAGAAGAGATTTTAGTTGAGTTAGATGGTAATAAAATCAGCCAATTGCATTTAACTCCCGCCAGTATTGCAGCTATTTTAAATAATGCCGACAGTAAAATTTCAGCCGGTGAAGTTAATAACAGCCAATTTAGAGCCTTAGTTGAAGTATCTGGCGAGTTAGATTCGCAAAATCGTATCCGCCAAGTGCCGTTAAAAGTAGACGACTATGGTCAAATTATTCGCTTGGGGGATGTGGCCAATATTAGTCGCCAAGCTAAGACTCCGGCATCGAGTATCGCCTTAATCGACAGTCAGCAAGGTGTTTTGGTGTCTGCGCGCATGCTCAATAATAATCGAGTCGATGTATGGCAACAACATGTAAGCAGCGCCATAGATGATTTTTCAGCTAATTTACCGGCCAATATTAAGGTGCAATGGTTATTCGACCAACAAAGCTATACCAGTGACCGATTAGGCGACTTGGTGATTAATCTTTTACAAGGATTTGTGATTATTTTAGTGGTTCTGATGCTGACATTAGGACTGCGCAATGCAGTGATTGTGGCAATATCATTACCATTAACCGCATTATTTACCCTCACCTGCATGAAATATACTGGCCTACCGATCCACCAAATGTCGGTAACAGGTTTAGTGGTTGCGCTAGGTATTATGGTCGATAATGCGATTGTGATTGTTGATGCCATAGCTCAACGTCGTCAACAAGGTATGAGCAAACTGGAAGCGGTATCAAAAACCTTACACCATTTATGGCTACCCCTTGCGGGGTCGACCATTACCACCATGCTAGCTTTTGCACCTATTGTGTTAATGCCGGGCTCTGCAGGTGAGTTTGTTGGTGGCATTGCCATTTCGGTCATGTTTGCCTTACTCGGCTCATATATTATTTCTCATACCATCATTGCTGGCCTGGCGGGTCGATTCAGTCGCAGTGAAAAACCAACGACTTGGTATCAGCAAGGGATGGCATTTCCAAGAATTAGCCAAGCATTTACCGCCAGTTTACAGTTTGCGTTATCTAGGCCAATATTGACCGCCATCGTAATTGGAATATTACCGATTGCAGGCTTTTTTGCTGCGGGCAAAATGACTGAACAATTTTTCCCTCCGTCTGACCGCGATATGTTCCAAATTGAAGTCTACCTGGCCCCTCATGTCAGTATCGATAACACTCTAGAGCAGGTCAAACTGATTGATAATAAGCTGCAACAGATTGACGATATTGTCGCTGCCACATGGGTTGTTGGCGGTAATACGCCCTCTTTCTATTACAACTTAACTCAACGGCAACAAGGGGCAACCAATTACGCCCAAGCGATGATTAAAGTGACTGATTATGTCGCCGCCAATCGGTTGATTTTACAATTACAAAAAGAGTTTGATGCCCAATTTCCACAAGCACAAATTTTGGTGCGAAAACTGGAACAAGGGCCTCCCTTTAACGCTCCGGTTGAGCTGCGTATTTATGGCCCTAATCTTGATACCCTGAAAACATTGGGCGAACAAGTACGCGGAATTTTAGCCGCCACACCTGATGTTATTCACACTCGTGCAACCCTCAGTTCAGGCGCGCCAAAAGTGTGGTTACAGGTGAATGAAGACGCCAGCTTAATGAGCGGCCTAAGTTTGAGCGACATTGCCAATCAAATTCAAATGGCGACTACCGGTATTATTGGTGGCAGCATTTTAGAGCAAACGGAATCACTGCCAATTCGTGTGCGTTTAGGTGACAACAGCCGCGAACAAGCCACACGTTTAGCCGAGATCAATCTAGTTTCAGCTTCAGGCTCCGGGATCCCACTATCGGCATTGTCTTATAACGAAATCAATGTCAGTCGCGGCGCAATCCCCCGAAGAAATGGTGAGCGCGTCAATGCCATTGAGGCTTATATAACCAGTGGAGTATTGCCTGCACAAGTGCTTAACGAGGTTAAAGATGCTATTGCTAATTTGTCTATTCCTGCGGGATACCACCTCGAAATAGGCGGCGAAAGCGCAAAGCGTAATGAAGCGGTAGGTAATTTATTGTCAAATATTGTACTTGTCGTCACTTTATTATTAGCGACGGTAGTGTTGTCGTTTAACTCGTTTAGACTAACAGCAATCATTTTACTGAGTGCTTTTCAATCGGCAGGTTTAGGCTTGTTATCTGTGTATGTATTTGGCTATCCGTTTGGGTTTACCGTCATCATCGGTTTATTGGGGTTAATGGGTTTAGCCATTAATGCTGCCATTGTTATTTTG
>NZ_JACJFI010000192.1 GCF_014164505.1 Shewanella sp. SG41-4
CGACTTTTGTTTTTTCATAATTTTTCATATAACCATGATGATTACTTCTGAATGGTTCTGTCATTAATTTCTCAATGCGCTGACCTATAATATCTTCACGATTATATTTGAACATAATCTCAGCTGCTTTATTAAATGCGGTAATAGTTCCTTCTAAATTGATAGCGATTAAGCCTTCAACCAAGCTGTCTAGGGTGATTTGTGTTGCATTGGTCGTTTTAATCAAACGCTCAGATTCTTCAACTGCGTCGGTGATATCCTGAAATGCGCCATAAATTGCCACCATTTTGTTGTTAATATGATGGGCTGCGCCGTAAGCGTAAACCCATTTTATATTCCCTTTCGCGGTGGTGATGCTTGCTTTAATGTTATAAGGTATTCCCGCTTTAATACAAAGGACTACTGATTTTTTAATCTGTCTATTATAGGGCGAATTGTAAAATGTAACAGTATCTTTAATAGTCGGCATGTAATCATCATCAACCTCATGAATATGACGAATCGCATCTGTCCACATGAGGCTAGCTGTCTTAACGTCGTACCACCACCCACCAATAACAGCTGTATGCTCAATGGCTCGAAGTATTTTGTCGTATTGGGTTTGCTGGTCACCCATTAGTTTTTATCTCCTTGCGACGAGAATCTTGCGATAATGGAGCGAACGTTGATTACCGTTTCAGCTAAACGCTGACTTGACCCTAACGCTGCATTTGCAGAGTTCTGCGTTACAGATGTGCTGTCGGCAATTTCAGCAATTTGTTTATTGATATGCTCTGCCACGGTGCTTTGCTGCTCTACTGCCGCAGACATCTGCTCGGTCAAATCAGTAATAGTATGCACTGACTTACGGATATTATTGAGTGCATCTCTGGTGTGCTCAACCGTTTGGACGCCAAGTTTAGCCGCCATTTCGCCTTCTTCTGACGTATTGACTGCACTCATGGCCCTTGTTGTTAGTACTTTTATGATTTCATGAATCTTGTTCGTTGACTCACTGGTTTTAGCTGCCAAGGCTCTCACCTCATCGGCCACAACACTAAAACCGCGCCCTTGATCACCCGCGCGAGCAGCCTCAATTGCCGCATTCAGTGCGAGTAAGTTAGTTTGATCTGCAATCGATGAAATCATGTTTGTCGCTTGGCCAATTTCTTCGGTAGAGTCGGCTAAATCACGAACGGTAGCGGCAATGCTCGCCACCGAGTGGCTCAAGGCATCAATGGCCGTTTTAGCGTCATTAGCTAATTTTGCACCATCATCCACGTTTCCAAGGGCATTACGTGCACTGACTGCATTATTTTGCACGTTCCCAGTGACTTCTTGGATTGCCGCAGACATTTGCGTAATGGCTGAAGCAATTTGTTGAGTGGCATGGCTTTGCTGTGCGACGGCTGCTGAGGTAGATTCAGACTCTATCTGAGTATGTTGTACAATAGTGTCGAGCACTGATGCAGCATCGGATATACGTGTTAATGCCGTGCGATTTCTGGCAATTTCGCATGCTAATACGAGTTTGGCTCGCGCTTTACTGCCAGTATCTTTAAAGTAAGATTCAGCAACCATCGTATTAGAATAAGATTCAGGGCTAATGTTGATAATATCTAATAATAGCGCGCTTTGTTTACGTGATACCCATATCGCTGATAATACAGCCGCACAGAGCGTTATCGCCCCCGTCGCTAAGCCAGCCATGTTATACGCCAGTGCTGAGGTAATAATGCCAGGAACCATCACCGGAGAGAGAGATTGTAATGTGTTGGTAATGCGACTCACCCTTGATAAGTTTGTCTTACCAGCGCGTAAGCGAGCATAAGCGCTTTCTGCCCGAGACTTTTCATCTTCAAGTGGCACGACCCTTACAGACTCATAGCCAACCACTTTACTCGCTTCAAATACCGGCGTAACAAAAGCACTCACCCAGTAATGATCGCCATTCTTACGTCTGTTTTTGACTAGCCCCATCCAGACATACCCAGCGGATATGGTTTGCCACATTTCTTTAAAGACTGCTGATGGCATATCAGGGTGTCTAATCATATTATGAGGCTGCCCAATCAACTCCTCTTCTGTATAACCACTAACTTCAATAAAAGCTTTATTGCAATAAGAGATGTTACCTTTCGCATCGGTTCCGGAGATAAGTCGATCTGTTGTTGGAAAGAAATACTCTCTTTGTGTCACTGATTTATTATGAGTCATTTTGTATTTTTCCATGGCATTGTTTGGTCATTAATTTCGTCAAAATTATTAGTTAAGTTGATTTTGTTGAAAATAAAAATTATGCCTTTAGGTATACATTCGATCTGTGCTTTAAATCCGTGATACATTTTCAACGATTGACTAAAAAATGTTCGTCAATAATCGCAGCAAATAATTTCTATCCAAAAGACAACGGTATTATCTAAACCTGGATTCAGTGAGGCGTAATTAACATATGTAAAGAATGAAAACAAACATTCTATTCTAAATAGGATGTTGAGCAGATATAAAACGGTAAACCATCATAGCTAGTATTCATGAGGCACATGTAGTGTTGAAGTTTTCATTACCTTTATTGATTTTTATATACTGCTTCTACACTCGCTACTTAATTGTGATGCACTTGAAGTCGGATAAACTAAGACCTGATTATCAATAGTTCACTACTTAGCAGCGAAGATACTCTTTTTCAATACTATGTACTTGTTGAAGCATTGAAACTTCGATAAAGTTTACTCGTAACTGAAAAATAAAATCTAGAGTAACTCTGAACCGATTTCTATTTTATAGCAAAAGTACACCGACTTGTATACAAAAAAAATCCCACTATAGAGTAATTTATTGTATTTTGGCTAATTCTGTGATTTGTGATCATCTGCGCTTTCGAAGTGGCAACTAAAAAGAACGATTTACTATCATATAATTTGCTTGTTTTAGCTTTTTGAACCGCTCCATTCAGTAGTACTTAATCATGTAGGCTTATCACTACAATTTAGCAATTACTAAGAATATAGTAGCCTGAATATCCGGTTAACAAGCCCTTTAAAGAGGCTTCAGCATGACGGGTTGAAAGTAATAAACACCGTGGCGATTTACAGTAAATTAATCACTACTATAAACCCAGGCATATGATTTAGTTCGATAATTTCTGCCTTCTTCGTGAAGTACTTACTTCGAAGTGTGTGAACTGTAGGCTATATTCTGTGCTTAATAAACATGTGTGTTTCGTTTGTGATGAGGTTTATTTTACTTTAAACACTTCAATTTGACCTTTAATACTCTGGGCTAGCAATGTCAATTCACCGGCCCCTTTAACCGCTTTAGTTGCCCGTTCATCACTGTCAGATGCAAGTGATGAAATAGCATGAAGACTAATTGAAACCTCATCTGCTACTGCACTTTGTTGTTTTGTTGCTATTGCGATGCTTGAAGAGAACATCGCCATTTCAGCGATGTTAGCGTTAATCTGACTCAGTTGACTATTAGCCGCATCTCCCTGTGCGACAGATGATAAACCTAAGTCTTGGCACTCTTTCATTTGTGACGTAGTGATTGCAACTTGTTTTTGCAACTTGCTAATAGTCGAACTAATGATGCTGATAGACTCTTGAGTGCGTTTGGCTAACGATCTCACTTCGTCGGCAACCACGGCGAAACCGCGCCCTTGCTCTCCAGCACGAGCGGCTTCAATTGCGGCGTTGAGCGCTAATAGATTCGTTTGATCAGCAATACTATTAATAACATCGGTCACTTTACTGATTGCCACACTCTCATGGTTTACCCCCTCAATATTCTGTTGCGTTTGCGTGAGCTGCTCACTCAGCGATTGCATTGCTGTGACTACTTGTGTTAATTGTCTGTGTCCATCGTGTGAAGCATTATCGATTTCTTGCGCTTGCAATGCACCTTGTCCGGAGTTTTCAGCCACATTCTTAATAGATGCCGACATTTCTTCGATGGCTGTTGCAATGTGTTCGGTTTGTTGAAGTAAAGATTTTGCTTCATTTCCGTTAACTGATGCGATTTGTTGACTGTTTTGAGCGTGATGATCCAAACTCACTACAGATTGTTGCAATGAGCTAATAAGTGAGCACAGGTTTGTGGCCATTTTACTGATGCTCATCGTGATTTGGTCAACTTCATTTTCGCTATCAGGATCACTTAATTCAAAGTGCTGTAATAAATCACCTTGACCTAGTGTAGCAATTTTTGATTTGAGTCTTTGTAAAGGACTGATGGCTCTTTTAATTACGCTGAATAGGAGGGCTGATATTAAAATTATACCGATAACAGCTATGAGCAAGTTAAGCTTCAGAATACCCATACTTTCATCATGCAATTCCGCTTCAGGTACTAAACCTATCATGGTCCAATTCCAACCTAAGATTGGAATGGAGTAAGCAAAAATATTTTCACCATTGGGCGATGTATGAAATAAAGGTTCTCGGTTAGTTAAGACTTTTTCAATTGACAGTCCATAAAAAAGTGATGGTTCAAAAGCTGAGTCATTGTTGATGTTTTTGTGAACTATAATGTTATTGTCGGAGTTACGGATAATTGCGTAGTAACCGGACTCTTCGAGTGTTTGCTGCTTAATGGCCTGTTGAATTTGAACCACTGACTCAGTAATGTCAAAGCCGGTAAACATAATCGCTATCACCTGCCCTGTATCGCTTTTAAGTGGGCGATAGATTGTCATGTAATCTTTGCCAAACAACTTAGCGTAACCTTGGTAATCTTCGCCCTTGATGAGTCGTTGATATCCGGGATGACCAGTGCCTAAATTAGTCCCAGTTGCACGCCCTCCATCGGCTTTTCTCAGAGAGGTTGAAATTCGGGTAAAATCATCTTGATTGCGCACAAAAATGGTTGCAACACCACCGGTCAGCTCAGTGTATTTGTCCACTTTGGTGTTAGATGTGTTGATTTGCTCTGTACCATGCATTAATGATGGGGCTGTGATGTTCGCTATTAGAACTGTCGAGCCATTTAGGTACAGTTTTTCAGGATAAAGCGTTCTGAGAATGTCCGCACTACTTTCAGCAAGTGTTAGCAAACTGTCGTATTGTAATTTAATCAGTTCTGCGTTGCTTTGCATTTTAGCACTAATTGCATTTATTGCCTTATTATGTAATGTTGTTGATGCTGTTTTGTAAGAGAAAAACGACATTAGAGCAAAAATCAAAATCGAGCAAAGTAAACCGAGTGACCCAATTTGTTTCGAAATTGGCCAATTCTTATAGTTCATATAATATTATCCCTTTTGTTTCCGATCTAATGTAAAAAACTCTTCGAATCCTCCCATAGATATCTCATCAATGAATATCTGTGGAAAGTTTCTTGCTTTCGTACGGCAGCGTAACTATTGCATTCGATTAGGTTCGGCATACACATCGTAATAGCAATATGCTACTTGCATTGACTCAAATAGCCTTTTGACCATCGAACAGTAGGCGCAACCAGGTCTTCCATAAATCTCTACTTTCGTCATGGTGTGTGCTAGCACTTCTCGTTCTCTAAGCTTGTAGTACCTTATATTTTCCACATTGAACATTGTTATTTAGCTTCAATTATTGATAAATAGTGCTATCATTGAAAGATAATCAATAAATTGTTGACAGTCATGGATTCTTTAGATGGTTTAAAAACGGTCATTGCCGTGGTTGAAACGGGCTCATTTACTACAGCAAGTGAACGGTTAATGATCTCAAAAGCATTAGTCAGTAAATATGTGGGTGAAGTCGAAGACAAACTTGGCGTGCGATTATTCAATAGAACCACTCGCCGTTTAGCCTTAACAGATGCTGGCAAAACTTATTACGAACGAGCACTGCCATTAGTCGAGGAATATGAGGAATTACTGGACTCAGTAACAGGTGAGCAATCGGCACCTAAAGGAAAATTAAAGATAAGTGTTCCGGTGACGTTCGGCGAAATGCAACTATCACCTGTGATTAATAAATTTCTCACTACTTATTCAGATATACAGGTGAACATACAATTAACCGATAGGCGCATTGATATGCTTGAAGAAGGTGTTGACGTGGTTATTCGTATAGGTGGGGTTGATGATTCAAATATGGTCGCCCGCCAAATAAACACCTACCCATTAATACTCTGTGCTTCTCCAGCTTACCTTAACCAACATGGATACCCTAAAACACCGAACGACATCACCAGCCACTCTTGCATTGTCGACAGTAATTTCCGCATAGGGAAACAATGGCCTTTAGTCTCACCAAACGGCACAGTTGAAAGCATTGAAGTAACCTCAAGAATTGCGGCTAATAGCCCGAGAGCGGTAATGGAAATCGCGAAATCTGGTGGTGGAATAGCATTAATACCTGAGTTTATCGTGCAAGATACACTAGCACAGGGCTTGTTGCTTGAAGTCTTGCCTGGCTATACCACTCTTGAGTTTGGTTTATTCGCGATATTCCCTCATCGGCGCTATTTGTCCAAAAAAATTCGTTGTTTTATCGATTTTATGATTGATGAGTTTTCAAGCAGTGCCAAATAATTTATCCACCGTTACACTATGATAATTATCTGTTACTTAACAATTGCTTTACTGGCTTATACTTCTTTCTGCCAACAGGGCTGTCACTCAAGGTGACAGCAAGAGCTTCAGTTATCTTCCTAAAGTACGTAACATGGGCCTCTCGACTTCTAACTTAGCTAAGGCAACAAAAGATCTAATAGAGAAGATCATTTACCCCTGCCGTCAAAATCTTTTATCTCTATCACTCGCCAGAGTTTTATATTTCCAAAATTGGCTGAAATTCCACATTCTGTCCCAAATGTGGATCTTTTGGGCTCTGTTAGCATTAAATGTTGAACTAATCACAGCTCGGCCCCCAGAAACCAGTCAAATGCATCACACCTACATCAGTAGATTCGGAATTTCACCATGACTATAAATCGACTTGACAAAATAGTACGACCGTACTAATCTTATTTGTATGAAAATGATAACCTCAACAAGCACAACAAAATCAGAGCAAACTCGCCAGCACATTTTGGCTGAAGCTTTACAAATAGCTACAAGCAAGAGTTTGAATGACGTGACTATTGGTGAACTGGCGAAAGCATCAGGTCTGTCTAAAAGCGGTGTATATGCACATTTCATTTCTAAAGAAAACTTACAAGTAGCCATCATTGATTATGCAAGCGAGTTGTTTCAGAGAAAAGTGATTAGTGGTCTCAGCTCTCAATTAACGCCAATTGAACTATTAACCGCCCTCACTAATCGATGGCTCAACTGGTATGAAGGTCACGCAAAGAAATGTCTTTTTATCACTGCTACCATTGAGTTTAATGATAGGCTAGGCACAATTCGGGATGCTTTACATCATCAACTAAACCGCTGGATAGACTTTCTTGAAAGCATCGCAAACATAGCAATTACTGATGGAACTTTCAGAGTCGGTTCAACTAGCCAGCAATTTGTTTTTGAATTGTATTCACTTTATCTCGGCAGCCAAAAATACTATTGGCTCAATCGTGAGTCTTCGGAACGTCTGCTTTTTGAGCGAGGATTCGACAAGTTGATAGAGCAATATACGTTATAAAAAAATTTACTAAAAAATAGCACGACCGTACTATAATGAACATTATTGGAAAAAATTATGAGTAGCAAAATATACTTTAATGAGAATAATCGCCGGAATTTTTCCTGGTGGTTAGCTCGTGGCATTACTAATTCAATTTTAACACTACCACGTGTAATTAGTGTAAAGGCAGGCAAAAAAATGCTTTTACGGCCTGTTAGAAATAAATCAATTTCTATACCACAGAATATGACTTTACAAACAGTTAAAACAATAGAAGGAGATATTCAAACTTATATAATCGGTACTGGCCCAATTATTCTACTGAGTCATGGTTGGTCTGGTTCTGCAAGTCAATTTTTCCCGTTGATGGCTAGGATCGCTGAGGCGGGCTATCAAGCAGTTGCCTACGACCAGATTGCCCACGGAAATAGTAGTGGTGACTTATCGAATCTTTTTTTATTTATGAAAATTAAGCTGGCGATGATTGCATGGCTGGAACGAGAACAACCAATTGCCGCAGTGGTCACTCATTCAATGGGGGCTTACGCCTCACTTGCTGCTTTAACAAGTCCTTATCCTATTTTATTAATTGCACCAGTATTCAAATTATTTGAATCTATGATTGAGCGCGTCAAACAAAGTGGTATGGCTCCCCAATGACTAATTAATGTTGTGCAGGATTTAGAACAGGAGCATCAAATGGAACTTATCAATCGAAACATCAACATCCACATTGCTAATTACCTAGGTAAAATCCATATCATTCATGATGAGGTTGACCAAATTTCCCAACTGAAAGACAGTAAAGCTGTGGCAGATGAACATTCGCATGTAATGCTAACCACTACGAAAAATCTAGGGCACGGAAGAATAATTAGTTCAGAAGATACTTGGCTTGCATTTAAAAGAATGATGGAAAAAGCTCGAAGAGATGATCATGTTACGCAAACATTCTGATAGCCACTGAATAGCATTATATAGTTTATACTAACCATCTGAATCTGGAAGAGATCGCGAGCGTTTCTTA
>NZ_JACJFI010000193.1 GCF_014164505.1 Shewanella sp. SG41-4
TCCATTACTTTATCGAAGCCAGCTTTGACACATAGGGCTGATAATGATCCAATGGTGTAGTCAGATAAGACTTCTTTTGTTGGCATCCATTTATTTACTGCCACATTTCGATAATCTTCTGCAAAATCGAGATTACTAATCATTATGTCAGTCATGTTGATACTTTGGTCATCTTGTTTTGTGGCAAGGTGTTTTGTGACGTTAAAGATTTCAACTTTTAACTTGTCTACATTCACACGTAGAGCAGCTTTAATCGTTGCATCAAAGCCTGTAACGCTTGATAACTCATTATTAATCGACTTATAGCCAGTACATAATCGTTTGAGTGCTGCATAACTCATTGCTAACTGGAAGTGTTCCTGTGGCATGAGTAGAGAAGCCGAAGTTTCGCGCAGTATAGCCTTGTTGGTTTCAATTACTTTTTTGGGTACAACACAACTGACAGGTTTATCCGTTGCCGTTTTTTTCGATTTATTGGTTGGTTTGCTTTGGGGCATTGTTTCATCAGCAACATCAGCAACATCGTCATAAATATTGTTAACCTCCAATTCAGGCTCATTAGACGCTACGCACTTATTGAAACAGATTGCATCAATACATTGGTTTTCAAAGGTAGTGCCTAACGTGCGCCCTAATCTATCATCAATCAAAACGACACGTTTTTGGCAAGCCTGACAGCCTGTAGTAAATTGATTTTCACCAACAACTTGAGCATCTACTGTGTTTCTGTCTGTTTCATTAATCTGTTGCACTAACAAGACTGTGCCGTATTTTTCAGAGAGTTCTTCTTTTCTGGCTTCAAGCCATAAATTCGTTTTATCTTTAAAACAGCTAAGGTTAGAACAGGCGGCTTTGTGATCGTCAAGACCAAACAAGCCTGATTGTGCAGCACTGTTATGAGGACAAGTATTACACTCAGTCGTATCGAATTTCGCTAAGTTAAGATATTGCTGGCCTTTGGATGCACGTTGACGTAAATAACTGACAGTCCACTTCTCAGTAATTATTTTTTTGAGCGTACCTTGCTGTAATTTGACTGAGAACGGAGCCAATAAAAGCGCGTGTCCAACAGTAATAGAACCCGTAGTTACGGCATCAAGCACTTCTTCACAACATTTCAAAACCTCAACACGCTCATTCACTTTTTTAAGTGTCCAAGCCATGCGGTCTGCAATCGCTTGGCGATCACCATTATAAAAAGCACTGAGTTGTTGAACTGCCTTACATTCATCAATAAGGCTTAATGATTCACGATTAAGATTTTCTTCCATTTGATGTTCTAACGCTTCTGCATCAGACAGAGGCTTTATAAGAACAGGAATATCGGAAAGCCCTAATTCTCGACTGGCGGTAAGGCGACCATAGCCTGCAACAATCTCAAAGCGATCTGCGGCAGGGCGAACCAATACAGGTTGAATAACGCCACGCTTTAAAATACTGGCTTTTAATTCACTGTATTTCGATTCATCGCGTGTTCGTCTGGTGTTACCAAATGGCAGCGCATCAATCATGCTAATTGGTAGCTTTGTATTGTTTGTTGATAAATGATGTGTCTGTTCCATGTAAATCACCTCAAAGTCGGTTGTGGTCGTTTTGTTGGATTAACTTTCTCATAGACTCATAAAGCCGCAACCGAACCTAAAACGGCAATAACAATGCCCGATACTTGATTAAGGTGATTAAGGAATTTCGCTCGAATATACAGAAAAACAATAAAAACCGATTTTTCGAATTAATTTTTATTGTATTAAACACAGGCTTATTTTTTGTTTGAGGTCATTCTAGATTTTTCGCGCAAGCAGGGGAGGGGATTATTTTTACTATGGGTAACAGCAAATATTTGCTATTACCCATAACGAATTAAATGTCACGTTAAGCTGGTTTTCTCAGCTCATCCTCTAGAATAAAGTAGTTCATTTTTAACTTGAACGTTATCGCATTAATATTTTTTATTTCTTTATTTATGGTGAGTTTTTCGGCTAAGGTTGACGCATTCACAGCAGAAGAACGTAACTTTTTAGCTTTCCGTGATAATCGTTCTATCGCGCTATCGATATCGATAACGGTGTTAAAGTTTAACGTGAGTTGTTCGTAGGTCATAAGTTTCACTCTTTGGTAGAAAAGTTACTCTGAAAGTGACACAAAGTTTTAAACTGGCAACTCTATTTTGATTGTCTTATTCTTCAGGAATAATTTCAGAATTATTAATTCAATTCAATAGTTTAGTGTGGTTTTGCTGTTGTCCAAAAATTCAGGATATATTTTAATATTTGCTAGTGGGTAGCATTGATTTAAGTGTATAAGCAAAAAACAATGCTTGTATCATTGATTTAAGTGTACATGTGGATTATTCTAGCTTTATTGGTTTTGTGCAAAGCGTTTTCAGAGAGGGTTTTATGGATTTATCAAATTATTTACGAACAGGCACTTATGCCAGACAAGCGTTACAGCAACTTTCTGATAACGAGGCAAAACACAAAATTGAGTTTGGTTATAATGATTTCCATATCCGTTACAACAAAGCCGCTATAACTCGTTTATCTGAGCTATCAAGAGCTATCGTAGACAAGGCGATGGCAGAAATGGAATCCGAAGGATATGTATTCAATAAAAAGAATGCTGGCACTGTTGAAAGTTACGATTTACCTATTGAGCAAGTCATAGATATCTACGCACATAGAAATATCGCTAAATTACGAGACACTCATAAAGAAGCGGTTGTGTTGTTTCTTGCAAATTTAAAAGGTGGAGTAACCAAATCCGTCACAGCTAGCACGATGGCCCAAGCATTACGAACTCACCCTCAACTATTAAAATATGATTTACGTCTTTTGGTGATAGATATAGATCCTCAAGCATCATCTACCATGATGTTAAATCATCAGTATTCTATTGGTGATGTAAACTACACCAGCGCACAAGCAATGTTGCAGAATCCATCTAGAGAAGAAATATTAGAGCACTTTATTGTGGAATCTAAGGTAAAAAATGTATCTGTCATGCCTGCGTCGATTGCTGATGGTTTTATTGCATCAAACTGGGAAGCTTTATGCCATGAACATTTGCCAGGGCAAAACCCTTTTATGGTCTTGAAAGAAAACGTCATTGATAAAATTAAGGGCGATTTTGATTGGATAATTATTGATACCGGACCGCATTTAGATGCTTTTTTAAATAATGGGATCACAGCATCAGACGTATTAGCGACTCCGTTACCACCATCACAAGTCGATTTACATTCAACATTGCAGTACGTTGGTCGTCTACCCTCCATCATGGAGCAACTGTTAGCCGGCGGTGCGACTCATTTACCTAAAAATCATTTTGCATTTATGACAAAATTTTCAAAGTCAGTGCAAGATAAGGATGCGTTATCAATAGCAAAGGCGGTTTTTCGCGAGGAAATGTTGGATTGCAATATACCGAATTTAATCGCTTTTCAGCGTTGCGCTGAAACATTTGATACCGTTATATCAGTAAATCCGAAAGAATATCCCGGTCATGTCGCATCATTAAAAACGGCTAAAGAAGCCATAGAAGATTTCGCTTTATCAGTATTTCAACACATTCAATTATATTTGAGAGCAAACCATGGAAGCTAAGAACAATCGAAAACCGCCCATAGGCCGAAGCATAGGCATTCTCGGTGAAGTCAATCTTAATAAAAACATGGTAAACGACGAAGAAGTTTACACATTACATAATGGACGCCAAGTTACATTTAAGCGTACAACGGTACCGGCAAACGATGTCGGATCGTTGACTTATGCTCATCCGATGAACAAGCGTATTGCTGAAGAATTAACGAGGTCGTCATTAGCTGATGTGATTAGTTCTATTTCAAGGCAACAATATCAGCCGGTGATAGCACAGCTCATAGATGGAAAGTACGCCACTCTAGATGGTAGTCGTCGTCGCAAAGCCGCATTATTTGCCAATGTTGGTTTGAATATTCTTTATTGTGAGGAAGCGTTATCAAGGGCAGAAGTCAAAGCGTTATCTAAAGAGCTTCAAAGCGCCAAAGAGCATTCAATTAGAGATAACGGCAGAGCATTTGCACTTCTTTTACAAGAAGAACCACAAAAAACGCAAGCCGACATTGCTGAGCAAGAAGGCTTTACGCAAGGGTATGTATCTAAGGCATTAAACGCTTGGGCAATCCCACAAGAATTAATCAATTTATTTGAGTATCCAAGCGATTTAACGCTTCAGCAATTTTCTGAAATAACAAAAATTTACAACCATATTCTAGATGCAAAATTACCTTTAGAAGAAGTGGTTGAGCTAACTGAGGTGTTACCGGGAACGTTGAATGATGAAGTGATTGAGTTTCTTAAAGATGCCGCTGAATTTACGAAACCCAAAAAAGCAGCACCTAAAGAGACAAAATTTCTCGATGTTAATGCTAAAAAGTGGGCAAAGAGTAAGCGCGTAAAAGATAAAACGACTATTACTTTGAGTCGAGCAACAGAAGATGAATATGCAAAAATTGAAGCATACATCATGAAAGTAATGAAAGGCGAGTAAGCTAAAAAAATGAAACGACGAACATGTTCAACCGCCAAGTAGCACATGTTCGCCGCCAAACCAACACAATAAATTTTTAAGGAGAGTTATTATGCCGATTAAGACAATGCTATCAGTTGCTGAAGCAATTGCAAATGGCCAGAAAGTAAAAATGCCGGCAATGAGGTTTTCTGATTGGGATTTGTTTTGCAGGTGCTTGAAAGAAGCGAAGGGCGAAAAAAAATAACATTTAATAAAAACGGTCAAATTGGCCGTTTTTTTCATACTTTAAAGTGAAAGTAGAGCGTTAGCATTTATATGTAAAGGCCACTATTTACTTTATAAAAGTATTGTTATACAAGTTTTTATGCTATTTAGTTTGATGTAAGTTCGGCTGCTTGCTGCATAAGGAACCCTATTTTGTTATTCAACCCTCAACAACCTTTTTATCGGTTGAAGATTTTGCATTGCGTTAGTCTTTTTTCACTACTTTTTGTTGGTGGTTTAATTGTTTATTGTTACCAAGGTTACGCAAGCTATAAGGATAAAACCGATGAAAGCATTAAGTTTGCCGTAACATTTTTAGACTCAAAAATCTCAGATGCATTTAAAGCAAACCAATTAATTTTATCGAACGCAACTACTGACTGTGCCACTTCAGCATCAGATTTTTACCAAGTCATTTTAGAAGTTCCGAGCATTCAAACTATCAACTTAATTGCCAATAACAAAGTATTATGTTCCTCGTTACCAATGAATATAGGTAAATCCACAGATATATCTACTTATGGAGCTGTAGATCTTGTGATATCAAAATATATCGTGCCTGGGAAACCTATCCTCATAACTAAATCGACTAAAAATGATTATTCAGTAATGACAACGTTACATGGTCCGACATTGTTTTCAGTCATTAAATTATTCAATAAAAACACTCATTATTCATTACATTTTCCTTCAAATTCAATCGATTTGGATTTAAACATTGTTAATGTGCAAGAAAAGGATTTTACCTACGAAAGCGTTTCAACACGCTATCCATTCTCTGTTAAAGCTGGAATAGATATAAGTGATTTACTCGTTGATATCTTGAAAGTTGATTCTTTAGCGTTCCTATTCATTGGCGTACTTGCACTGATGTTGCCTTTGTGTTTTTTTCTGCATGGCCAAGATGTCGTGGTTAAGAACGCGTTGCGCTTAGGCCTTCGAAAAAAACAATTTATACCCTATGCTCAGGCTATTGTTGATACTTCAGGTCATGTAACTGGGTGTGAAGTCTTAATGCGATGGCGTTACGGTGATAAATTAATTAGCCCGGATGTATTTATTCCAACAGCTGAAGTCTCTCACCAAATTGTACCAATGACCTTAATGTTAATAGAGCAAGTTCATAAAGACTGTGTTAATGCTAGCAAGGCATCAAAGCAAAAAAATTTTTATTTAAGTATAAATATTTGCCCCGTTCAGCTATCAAAAAATTACTCTGCATCCCTAATCGACTCTTGTAAGAAGTTTGTTCAAGATCCACAACTTAAGCATATTACACTTGTCTTGGAAATTACTGAGCGTCAAATAATCACAAACGATGCTTACACTTTGAATACGATTTCAGAACTTGAGTCGCTGGGAGTGAAATTTTCCATCGATGACTTTGGAACTGGTTACTCTTGTTTAGAGCATCTTAGAGACTTAAGTGTTAGCGCGTTAAAAATCGACAAGATTTTTATCGATGGATACCCAGAAAATACACATAGTTTTAATCTCGTATCTAACATTCTTGACTTATCAAAGAGATTAAACATTCCGATTATTGCGGAAGGGGTAGAAACGAGGCATCAAGCAGAAAATCTAATTTCGAATGGAGTTCAGAATCTTCAAGGTTATCTATTTCATAAACCTGAGCCCTTGAGCGTTTTTTTGGAACAGGTCTCAATGTAGCAGTCTGTAACAATGCCGTTTAAGACATTATTACAGACATAATACATACCTGCTTTTAGAGACAAACAGCTGATCTAAACACGAATAGGCATAACCAGCGTAATAAGCTCACTAACTTCACATTCAATTAAAATCGCTGTTTTTTGATTGAAATAGATAGTCACTTTTTCACCCGACTGCTTTGCGAGCGCATCAGCCAAATAGGTTGGATTTACGCCAACGGTAAAATGTTCCACGCTTTGGTTTTCAGCTTCTATGATTTCAGAGAACTCATTTGATTTATCACTACTTGAAACAGACATTTGCACTTCTGAATTAATATCAAATTTAAGAATTGGGATCTTTTCTAATGAAGCCACAGCATGAAAGCGCTTAACAGTATTTTTAAGCTCATTGAGGTTAAATGTAACGCCATTTTCGTTGCGTGAAGGTATTACACGGTTTACATCGGGGAACCTTCCATCACCAAGAACAGACACAATAGATGTATCACCGCTGGTTATTGACGCCTTTTTTTCGTCAAATTCTATTGTTACGGGTTCGCCTCCATCTAAATTTTGAGATAGCAATGCTGACATAAGCGAAAGTGGAACAAGGTAGCTTCCTTCGCCACTGCATGTTAAGTCAGAGTGTTCGAGTTGACTCAATCGGTGGCCGTCAGTTGCACATACAACCACCAGTTGTCCGATTATTCTTAAGTTCACATGACAAAGATAGCTTCGCACATCGTTTTTTGCCACAGCATAACTTGCTGAATTAAATAGTGCTGCAAGCTGTGATATTGTGCATTGTATGGTGGAAATAGGGCTGACGATTGCAGGTGCAGACGGGTATTCCGAGGCATTAAAAATAGGCGATTTTAGCTTGCTCTTACCGCTAGTCATAAACAAGCTTTCACCTTTGACTTCGAATTTCGCTGTTTCTGCTGACAAAGCGTTTAATACAGCGCTTAAACGCTTTGCTGACAAGGTAAACGAGATATTCTCACTCACTTGCGCGGGTAACGTCAAAGAGTTGAATTGAGCGCCATTTGATGCGCTAAAACGAACTTGATTGTTTTCTGCTTCAATTAATACCATTTCATAAACGGGATTAATTCTACTGTTGGCATGACTACAAATTGTTTGGATGCGGTTTTTGTTAGCTAAACTGAGAGTGAACATATTGATGGCCTTTTTGTGTTCGGTGAATTAATAATCTCACCGCTTTGATAAGCCGCAACCATAGTGTGATGTGATGTTGAATACAGATATTTGTGAACTGCCGAATAGGCAGCTGAAAATAAAAACAATCGATTTGATGTTTAGGTTAAAGCGGTATCTGCCGAATAGGCAGTTGAAAAAGAAGATAATCGTTTCGACGTATATGTTCGCGCACAAACTGCCGAAAAGGCAGTAAAAGCCTCCTCTTGTGTCACTGAGAGGAGGTTTTTTATTGGTTACTCATCGGTTATTAATTTAACCCATGCTGTGGTGGTATTTTGGTATAGAGTATTGATCTTCCGCTAATTCAGTAGACTCTTTTTAATTAGAAACCGAAGTAAGGTAAAAAGTGTTATGAATAGAATGATTTGAAACTGAAATTTAACGAGATGCTGAGAGCATCTCACTAACCGCTAAGTTATACTAGTTACTATACAGTAACCAGTATAACTTCAATGCCAAGACGTCTAAGACCTTCAAGGTAAATACTTGGTATGTTTTGATCGGTTATCACTTTGGTCACGGCAGACGGTTCTAAAATTTTGTGAAGACAAATTAAGTCAAATTTAGATGAGTCGGTTACTACAATGACCTCAGTGGCAACTTGGCACATAATTCTATTAAGGATGGCTTCTGATTCGAAATGAGTCGTAATGCCTCGTTCCATATGAAAGCCATCAACACCTAAAAAAACTTTATCTACGTGAAGGTCTTTTAAGGTGTTTTCAGCACAGCTGCCGAAAAATGACATATTTTTTCGTCTTAATGTCCCGCCTAATAAAATGACATTGACATATTCGTTTGATGATAATTCATTGGTAACATTGAAGCCATTGGTGACAATAGTGAGGTTATGTTTATTTTGTAAATGGACAGCAACTTGATCAGTTGTGGAGACTGAATCGAGG
>NZ_JACJFI010000194.1 GCF_014164505.1 Shewanella sp. SG41-4
CTTTGATTTACTTAATGACAGTTTTACCACTCAATCTGGTCGTGAAGTAAAACTGCAAGTATTCGTTGATAAAGGCAACTTACATAAAGCCGATCACGCAATGGCATCGTTGAAGAAGTCTATGAAATGGGATGAAACCCGTTTTGGTCTTGAATATGATCTAGATATTTATATGATTGTTGCTGTAGATTTTTTCAACATGGGTGCTATGGAAAATAAAGGCTTGAATGTCTTTAATACCAAATTCGTGTTAGCTGATAAAGCCAGTGCAACAGATGAAGATTATCATGGTATTGAGTCTGTCGTTGGTCATGAATACTTCCATAACTGGACTGGCAACCGAGTCACATGCCGCGATTGGTTTCAGTTGAGTTTAAAAGAAGGCTTAACGGTATTTCGTGACCAAGAATTTAGTTCTGATGTTGGGTCTCGCGCTGTTAACCGTATTCATGCTATCCGAGTGATGAAAAATCAACAGTTTGCTGAAGATACCGGTCCAATGTCACATCCAATTCGTCCTGAAAGTGTGATTGAAATGAACAATTTCTACACTGTGACGGTATACAACAAAGGTGCAGAAGTTATCCGTATGATGCACACAATTCTTGGCGAACAAGGTTTCCAAGCTGGAATGAAGTGCTATTTTGAGCGTCATGACGGGCAAGCGGTAACCTGTGATGACTTTGTTAATGCTATGCAGGATGCTAGCGGTATAGATTTAACCTTATTCCGTCGTTGGTATAGCCAAGCTGGTACACCAGTAGTGACGGTTAAAGACAGTTTTGATGCGGATAAAGGTGAGTACCATTTAACCGTGACTCAACAAGTCATATCGCAAGGTGTGAAGGGCCAAACTCTGCACATACCATTCAGTGTTGAGCTGTTAGACAGTGCAGGGCAATCAATTGTCAATAAAGTGCTAGATGTGACCAAAGCCAACCAAACCTTTGTGTTTGATGGACTAGAAAGTGCGCCGATAGCTTCTTTGCTACAAGATTTTTCTGCACCCGTTAAATTGGTTTACGATTTTAGCATTGATCAACTCGTGCATCTTATGCGTCATGCTTCAAGTGAAGTGGCCCGTTGGGAAGCATCAGTGCAGTTAATCAGCCAAGCTATATGGAATAACGTTGCACAGTTACAAAAGCAACAAGTCATGATGGTTGATACTCGTGTTGTTGAAGCATTCAGAGGCGTCATTTTAGATGAGAATATAGACCAAGCTTTAGTGGCTGAAATTCTGTCTATTCCTACTGCTTCAGCTTTAATTGAACAGGTAGATAGTGTTGATTTAGATGCTTTGGCAAAAGCCAGAGAGTTTGTTGTTGAAGAACTCGCATCAGCTTGTGAAGATGAATTATTGGTACGTTATCGGGAGCTTATACTTGTAGATAATGCAGAGGCGCGTGCATTTAAAAACATAGCCTTGTCATTATTATGCCAAGTGACCGATACTCATGAATCATTAGTTGAAAAACAATATTATTCAGCTAAAAATATGACTGACAGTTTAGGTGCTTTGAAAGCCGCTGCTACAGCCAAATTAGCCTGTTTACCGATGTTATTAAGTGATTTTGAGTCTACGTGGGAGTCAACGCCATTAGTGATGGATAAATGGCTGACCTTACAAGCATTAGTTAATAGTGATGACGTTATAGAGCAAATTAAAACGCTGACAAAACACAGTAGTTTTAGTTTTTCTAACCCCAATCGTGTTCGTTCATTGATTGGGGCTTTTGCCGCCGGAAACACTTATCAGTTCCATCGTGCTGATGGCGAAGGTTACCGTTATTTGACCAAAATTTTAGTAAAATTGAATAAATCGAATCCACAAATAGCATCACGGATGATCACACCTTTAATTCAGTTTTCAAAATTTGATCAACATCGTCAGCAATTAATGAAACAATGTTTACTAGAACTAAAAGCTTTACCGGATTTATCGAAAGATTTATACGAAAAAGTCACTAAATCATTGGCGGAATAATGACGGAAATGACTATCAATCTAGTATGAATAGTCAGACTGTTTAGTATGTTAAAAAGGAGAGCTTGCTCTCCTTTTTATGGAGTAAATTATGGAGTTATTATTTTCTCTGAACGTTAGCTATGAAGCATTTCTACCATATTACCAAGGACTTGCAGAGAAAGTGCAAGTAAGGGACCATCATGGTCGTGTGTTGCACATAAATGGTAAGTATTTTAGACCTTATTTAGCCCCTCAAGGTATTCATGGACAGTTTAAATTAGTCCTTAACCGAGAAGGGAATTTCAAATCACTCAATAAATTATAGAGTATTTACTTCAAACGTTTGATTGATTAGTGATGTGTAAACTAGCAACCCGTTAAGATTGATAAGTGCATGAAAATAAACTTTTTTCGTTAATGGTTAAATGGTTGTAATTTTGTCGGTTGTGTTAATTCAAATATAGGCTAGTTTTATTTTGTCATATTTAGCCAAACATCGTTAATTTTCTTGAACATTTTCTTTTTTTTGACCTTGCTCAATATAGTTAAATGCTGTAACAATGGTGTTGCCTGTGGGCTAACAAGATGTTGGTTAAATTCCTATAACAACTAATCCAACAGGTTACGGAGATGAACTAAAATGAATATTGTTAAAAAAAGATTTAACAAGTCGGCTCTCGCTTTGGGGGTGGTGTCGGCATTGTGTTTGGGAATGAGCACATCAGCCTCAGCAGTTTCTTTTGATTGGGGTGATGTACGAGGTACATTTGACTCTACTTGGACTGCAGGTGCTAGTTGGCGTGTATCAGACCGTGATTGGAGTAATCAAATCGGTAAGGTAAACCAACCACAATTTGATTGGTCTGGTTATTCTGCATTCGGTGGTGCATTTGGTTCTACCAAATATACATCAGCAGAAATTTGGACTCAGCCTGGTTCTTATTCAAGCAACAATGATTTAAGTAATTTGTTGTATGCACAAGGTGATACTACGTCTGAGATTGTTAAAGGTCTTCACGAATTATCATTAAAGTATGAAAACTACGGTATCTTTTTACGTGGCATGTATTTTTATGACCGTAAATTAAATGACGGTGACTATGGGTTTAACGATCCATTAACCGGAAAAGAATTTGATCCTTGTGCAGATAGCAAAGCGTCAGAAGTGCAATGTAAAGACATTCGCTTGCTAGATGCATTTGTTTACGGTAACTGGGATTTAAACGACGGTGCTAACCCATTAAGTGTTCGTGTGGGTAACCAAGTAGTGTCGTGGGGCGAAAGCACCCTTATTTCTCACGGTATTGCTGAAATCAATGCTGTCGATTGAAGTATGCTTAATGCACCTGGTGCAGAGCTTAAAGAAGCATTCCGTCCACAAGGCATGGTTTGGGCATCGTTAGGTTTATCTGAAAACTTAAACGTTGAAGCATTTTATCAGTATGATTGGCAACCGATTTGGATCCCTACACCGGGTTCTAACTTTGCAACCAACGATTTTGCTGGGTATGGTGGTTACAACCAAAATGCACAATTAGGTTTCAACTCTAATCCAGATATCAACCAAGACTTCCTTATTTCAGAATATACACGTTTGTATGAAGCTGCAGCTGCTACTGGGTTTAACCCGGCATATGCCGCTTACATGACTGCTTATTCAACTAAGGTTGCTTTAGTTCAAGATGCTGCAGATCCTAGTGACGATGGCCAATTTGGTGTTAAATTAGGCTATTACTCTCCAGAACTAGGCGAAACAGAATTCGGTCTTTATTACATGAATTACCATAGTCGCCGTCCAATTATTAGTGGTACAGCCTCTAACTTTAACGCAGATGCTATCGGTCGTGATTATGGCCGTTTGGCGCAAAGTGGTGGCGTTATAGACCGTGAACTGCTGTTAAGCATGGAAACCTTTACCAAGTCGCAAATCGTATATCCTGAAGATATTCAGTTATATGGCTTTAGCTTTAACACATTAGTGGGTGACACATCTGTTGCCGGTGAAATTTCACATCGTGTTGATGAACCATTACAAATTGATGACGTTGAATTACTTTTCTTAGCGATGCCTCAGCAGCTAGCAAATGCAGGGCTTCGTCCTGATTTAGATGGTATTTCACAAATGGATAATGTGGAGCCTGGCTCAAACGCTGAGGGATATATACTTACCGATACGACTCAAGCACAGGTAACCTTTACCCACTTATTCGGTCCAACACTTGGTTTAGATAACTTAACCATGCTTGCTGAAGTGGGTGGTGTGTGGATCCATGATATGCCTGGTTTTGACGAATTACGTCTAAACGGTCCAGGAACGGCTCGTTCTGGTGGTAATCCAGAAATGACCGGTATTATTGCTGCTCTGCATAATGGTCCAGAAACCAATCCATTCCCAACCGATTTTGCATGGGGTTATCGATTAGTGGCTAAAGCTGACTTTAACAACGTGTTTGCTGGTGTAAACATGTACCCAAGAGTGATTTTCTCTCACGATGTTGATGGTATTACACCTGATCCAATGTTCTTATTCACCGAAGGCAGAAAATCTGTTGCTTTGGGTGTGAACTTTGATTATCAAAGTCGCTGGGGCGCAGATATTTCTTACAACAGCTTCTTTGGTGGAGTAGGAACAACAAATGCGATGACAGACAGAGATTACATCTCTTTCAACGTCAAGTATTCGATTTAGAAGGATAATTATAATGAAGAAACTGACGATATTATCGGCAGCAGTGATGCTAGCACTAAGTGCACCTGCTGCGCTGGCGAAAGTATCACAAGCTGATGCAGACAAATTGGGTACAACATTAACCCCTATGGGTGCAGAAAAAGCGGCTAATGCCGATGGTTCAATTCCTGCTTGGAGTGGTGGTATTACCAAACCTATAGCAGGTTACACCAAGGGAATGCATCATCCAGATCCTTTCCCAAGTGACAAAGTGTTGTTTACCATCACTAATGCAAATAAAGCTCAATATGCTGATTTTTTAACTGCGGGTCAGAAACAATTATTTGAAGTGTATCCAGATACTTACAAAATGAATGTCTATGAGAGCCGTCGTACAGCAGCAGTACCTGAATATGTTTATGATGCAACTAAAGCCAATGCAGTTAGAGCGGAATTAGTTTCCCAAGGTAACGGAATAACTGGGGCGACTATTGGCGTGCCATTTCCTATTCCGGCTAATGGTTTAGAAGTTATTTGGAATCATATTTTACGTTATCGTGGTGTCGATGTAGAAACATTCCGTAGTCAAGCAGCACCAATGTCTAATGGTTCTTACACTTTGGTTGAAAACGCTGAGGAAATTCGTTTTGAATATTCTCGCCCAGAGGTGACCTTAGAGAAGCTTAAAGAAACAAATACGTTGTTTTACTTTAAACAAGTCGTTACTCAACCAGCACGACTTGCTGGTACAGCATTACTTGTAAAAGAAACAATGGATCAAGAAGCGCTTCCGCGCCAAGCTTGGACTTATAACACTGGACAGCGTCGCGTTCGTAAAGCTCCGAACGTTGCTTTTGATACACCAGGCACAGTGTCTGATGGATTAAGAACAACAGATGATTTCGATATGTTTAACGGCTCTCCAATGCGTTATAACTGGGAATTAGTCGGTAAAAAAGAGATTTATATTCCTTACAACGATTATCGTTTACATTCAGATGCGTTGAAGTATGACCAAATTTTAAAACCTGGTCATATTAACCCTGAGTATCCACGTTATGAAAAACATCGTGTATGGGAAGTTAAAGCGACCTTAAAAGAAGGCATGCGTCATACTTATAAAACTCGTGTGTTTTATATAGATGAAGATTCATGGCAAGTGGCTGTAACTGATATATATGATAACCGCGATGAACTTTATCGTGTGGGTGTAGCTCACCTTATCAACTATTATGAAGTGCCTGCGCTTTGGAGTACATTGGAAGTGTTCCATGATCTTCAATCACGCCGTTATTTAGCGATGGGTTTAGATAACGAAGGGCGCATGTATAATTTTGATGCATCGCTTTCAGAAGCTAACTTTACACCCGACGCATTAAGACGTGCCGGTATTCGCTAATAAGCCATAAATAAAATGGGGCGCTATTGCGCCCCTATTAATAAAGGAAGTTTGTATGACGTTTAGCATGCTTCGCAGTGTTGTGGCGATTGGGATTAGTGCATGTTTATATACTGCTTCAGTAGATGCTCAACTCGATCCACTCTCTGTTCAAATTCAACCCCGAGCTCAATCCTCTTTATTACTCGATATTGCTAATGCGGGTGACAAACTTGTCGCGGTAGGCCAACGCGGTAATGTATTGCTATTAGACAATAATCAATGGCATCAAGTTGCTACTCCTGTTCTGTCGCAATTAACCAAAGTGTTTTTTTTCGACGACAAGCAAGGTTGGGCTGTTGGACATGATGCAACCATCATCCATACCCAAGACGGTGGATTAACATGGTCGGTGCAGATGCAATCTGCTGAAATTGAGAAACCTTTTTTAGATATTCGTTTTTATAGCCCTGTCGATGGTATTGCGGTAGGTGCTTATGGATTATTTTATCGTACCGCTGATGGCGGTAAAACATGGCAAGAAGAGTTTCATCAAGAATTATTATTTGAAGAAGATGTCGCCTATTTACATGAACTTAAAGTAGACGATGAAGCATTATATTTAACTGAGCGTGCATCATTATTGCCCCATTTTAATCGTTTAATTCGCTTGAAGGATCGACGGTTGTTGCTTGTGGGTGAGCTTGGAATGGTAGCGGTATCAAGTGATAACGGCCGAACATTCTCGAAAACTAACTTTGATTACGATGGTTCAATGTTTAATGCCATTGAAGTTGGCGAAGATGTTTATGTTATGGGCTTACGTGGTCATGTGTTTAAGTCAGATCTAACGCTATCTGAATGGCAAGAAGTGGATTTACCAGTCCAATCATCAATTAATAGCGCACTTATTACCGCTAATAATGACCTTTACCTAGTCGGAAATGCTGGGATTGTGTTGTCAGTTGATGATGGTAAAGCAACAATTGTTGCCAGACGCCAAGGTGAAAATATAGTAGCAATTGCTAAAGACAGTAAAGGCCAGTTATGGTTTGCCGGTTCTAAAGGACTGTTCCAGCTTGACTAACCTTAAGGTTAGATTGGACAATTAAAACAACAATAATAGGGCCGAAAAGATGTTAGAAAAACTGGTCAATGGATTTGAATCTCATTTATTCCGCAATCGAAAATGGGTTATCATTTCGTTTATTTTTATTACCTTTTTCTTAGGGTATCAAGCCAGCCAATTAAAAATGGATGCCGCTTTTAGTAAAAATATCCCACTCAATCACTCGTACATGCAAACGTATACTAAACATCAAAAAGATTTTGGTGGTGCTAACAGTATTATGGTGGCGGTAGAAGATACCAGTGGTAATATTTTTAACCCGGTATTTTTTGATGCGCTAAAAAATGTGCACGATCAATTATTTTTTATTCCGGGTGTAGAACGCTCTCAGGTTAAGTCGTTATTCTCTCCTTCAACTCGTTTTACAGAAGTTGTAGAAGACGGTTTTGCCGGTGGTCCGGTGATCCCTGCTGATTTTCGTAATGATGATTATGGGCTTAAAATTGTTCGCGATAATATCGAAAAAGCCGGCATTGTAGGCCGACTCATCGGCAATGATTATACTTCTGCCATGGTGTCTGCGCAGTTAATGGAGTTTGACCCTCAAACGGGTGAACCTATCGATACCATTGCGTTTGCTAATCAATTAGAGCAAGAGCTACGCGGCAAATTTGAAAATGATCAAATTAAAATTCACATCATCGGCTTTGCCAAAATGGCTGGAGATGTTGCAGAAGGCGCTAAAGGGGTACTGCTGTTCTTTTTAATCGCCATAGCTATTACTGCTGTCATGGTGTACTTATTTTCAAAATCGATAATGCTCACTGTCTTGCCATTAATGTGTAGTTTAATTGCTGTTTTTTGGCAATTAGGATTATTAACGGTGGTCGGTTTTGGTTTGGATCCCATGTCGATTTTAGTGCCATTTTTAGTGTTTGCTATTGGTGTCAGTCATGGGGTGCAGATGATCAATGCTGTACGTCGTCGGGTACTTGATGGCCAAACAACCAAAGCTGCTGCTGCTTCAGCTTTCCGCAGTTTATTGGTGCCAGGTGGTGTTGCTTTACTGTCTGATACGGTAGGTTTTTTAACCTTATTAGCCATTGATATTGGTATTATCCGTGAGTTGGCTATTTCTGCATCGTTAGGTGTTGCAGTTATTATTTTAACTAACCTTATATTATTGCCATTGGTTATTTCATATTTTGAATTACCCAACAAGCAAGATAATCCTGAAAAACGTCAAAAGATTGAAAACATTTGGCGTGGATTGTCTAAGTTTGCAACGCCAAAATATGCGGTTGTAGTATTGATTTCAACAGTAATTCTTTATGCTGTAGGTTTTCAGCAAGCTTCAAAAATGAAAATCGGTGATTTGCAAGGTGGGGCACCTGCACTGCATCAAGATTCTCGTTACAACCTAGACACCTTCTTTATTAC
>NZ_JACJFI010000195.1 GCF_014164505.1 Shewanella sp. SG41-4
CCGCTTTCGATGCATTTGTTTGACGATGAAACATTGATTCACCACAAAAAATACCGCCAACCGGAATACCATATAATCCACCCACTAACTGCTCGCCATCCCACACTTCAATAGAATGAGCACGTCCTTGGAGATGAAGTTCATAATAAGCCATTTGTATTTCAGCCGAAATCCAAGTGCCATCTTGAGTGTTACGAGGCCCAGCACAGCCAGCTACAACATCTAAAAAGGCATGATTAATGGTATAACGCCATGTGGACTTTTTAAGAAATTTAATCAGGCTTTTACTGCCAAAAGGATGGCAAGGCGTGAATACCGCTCTTGGATCGGGTGACCACCACAAAATGGGGTCATTAGCATTAAACCAAGGAAAAATACCTTGATAATAAGCTTGCGTCAGCCGCTCTGGCCGTAAGTCTCCGCCGATGGCTAATAAACCATTCGGATCGGTGAGAGCTTGCTCTGGCGGCGGGAAGCCGATGGATTGATTTAAATAAGACAGTGAGTTCACAATTGAGTATATTATTTGTAATACCTTATCGTTAACTTAGCGGAAAATGGCCATGTTTAAAATCATAACTGTAAGTGTGAAGAGTATTTTTGCAGTATTACTGACTATTTGTTTGTTTTGTGGTCAAAGCCAAGCTGCTTACGAACGTAATCAAGCCGTTCCAGTCGAGAAAGTGTTGTATGGTCACATTGAATCTGTGAAGCATGTGACAGAGAAACAGCTAGTAGAAGACAGTCGAAGCGGTTGGAAAACCTTTGGCGGTGCGTTAATTGGTGGCGTTATCGGTCATCAATTTGGTGGCGGTTCAGGTCAAGATGTTGCCACTGTTTTGGGGGCGTTGATTGGCGGTGGAATTGGTAGTCAACACGGTAACCAACAATATTACCTTGAGACTAAGTTAGTTGAACTAATGATAAAGCAAGAAGATGGTAGTCAAGTTATGGTGATCCAAGATGCGGATCCAGGTATGAGTTTTGTTGCCGGAGATGAGGTTAGGGTGGTTTACTTAACCGGTTATGTCAGGGTCGACCTCGCAATGTGATACTTTGCGATGTGATAATGCCACTAAAACAAAAGGAGCCTAGGCTCCTTTTGTTTGCTTTACACACTGTGGTCAATATTCGCTAACAATACAGTTTGATCTGTTCTCGTTAGATAGAGATTAGAACCCACGGGGTAATGTTTGATGACCTTTTGTGTTTTCGAGTTTTTTACGCCACAACTGCTTAGGCGTTAATCCGCCTGAGTTTGATTGTGCTTTTTTACTCGGTTTTTTTTTCGCTGCAGGTGTTGCCGTTACAGTTTCTGCAGGCTTAATAGCCGCTTTGCTCGGTGCCGGTGCTTTTTTTACTGACGATGCAGATAGTTGTGCATGCATGGATTCAAGTTCGCTAAAGCGCACTGATTTACCGCCGTCAATTTTGTACCAACTGCCAGCTTGTTCAATAGAAACTGTTTGTCCAGACTGCTTTTCAAGAGCCATTTGTAGCTGGCTGATGACCTCTTCTTTAGTCAATGTTGTCATAGTTAATAACCTATTTGTTATCATGTTAAATGAAGGTTGTTACTAATTTTAATGTGTTAAGGCTACAAAAGTCCAATTAGTGGCTTAAATTGTCGATTTATCCCTCACAAAGTCTGATTTATCAGCATTTATGACTGCTATTGTTGAAATATTTGAGCATGAGTTACACTAGTTGATTAACCTCATCCCTAGTGTAGATATGACATTAATAAGCTAAAATCAGCATGATATCGTTTATTATTCACCGGTGAGGTTGATTAGTATCAACCCCTAAAAAAGCGTTTAACTCAGAGGCTGGTTCGCTTTGCCATTCAACATAGAGTAGCAATTGATCGACAGTTCATTATCTGTGAGCAGGTTTTAGAGGCTTTTATCAATTTTTGTTAGGAAAATATTATGTCAACACATCATCAAGGCTCCTCTACCATTACTCGTCAAGCATTGGGGTCATATTTAGACAGCTTTTTAAATGTGTCAGCCTTTAAAGACTACGCACCTAATGGGTTACAAGTTGAAGGTAAGTCTGATATCCGCACGATTGTCACGGGTGTGACAGCTTGCCAAGCACTAATTGAGCAAGCGGCGGCCGTTAATGCTGATGCAATTCTTGTTCATCATGGATTTTTTTGGAAAAACGAGCCAGAAATTATCACCGGGATGAAGTATCGCCGAATAAAAGCATTAATGGACCATGATATGAGTTTATTTGGCTATCATTTACCACTAGATGCTCATCATGGTATTGGAAACAATGCCCAACTAGCCTACCAGTTAGGTGTTATCAGCCCTCGAGTATATGAACCAGTCGCACAAGATTTACTCTGGCATGGTCATTTAGAACACCCTTTAAGTGCCAGCGAATTGAGTCAATTACTGACAAAGGTACTTAAACGTGCGCCATTGCATATTGGTGATAACAGTAAACTGATTTCAACCCTTGCTTGGTGTACCGGTGGTGCACAAGATTATATTGATTATGCAGCGCAAATGGGTGTTGATGCGTTTATAAGTGGGGAGGTGTCTGAACGTACTTATCATGCAGCAATGGAACAAGGGCTGCATTATTTTGCTGCTGGACACCATGCTACCGAGCAATTTGGTATTCAGGCACTGGGACAGCATTTAGCCAGTAAGTTTGATTTAACCCATCATTTTATTGATATCGTTAATCCTGTGTAGTGGATTAAAATACATCGCTAAATATTGGCCCGCACTTGCACTTGTAATTGCAGTGTAAAAGTCGATATTAATTCTTACCCGACAAGGACCTCCAATGACAGAGTACTTTTTACAGGCTTTTATTTATCTCACCGCTGCCGTTATTGCTGTTCCGTTAGCGAATAAATTGGGCTTGGGTTCCGTGTTGGGGTATTTGATTGCGGGTGTGGTCATTGGCCCCATTGTCGGTTTAGTCGGTAGTGAAACCAATACTATTCAACACTTCGCCGAATTTGGTGTGGTGATGATGCTATTTTTGGTTGGCTTAGAACTGGAACCCAAAATGTTGTGGGCGATGCGTAATCGTTTACTGGGGCTTGGTGGCTTACAAGTTGTGGGTTCGGTTGTGGCGGTGATGGCCTGTGCAATTTATGCAGGGTATCAACTGAGTATTGCATTAACGATTGGATTAATTTTTTCATTGTCGTCTACCGCAATTGTGTTGCAAACCTTATCTGAAAAACGTCTCAATAAAACCCATGCCGGAAAGAACGCATTTTCGGTCTTGTTGTTTCAAGACATTGCTGTTATCCCCATGTTGGCCTTTATTCCGTTATTAGCTTTACCTGAGTTAGTTGATAAAGCGCAAGCTGCGGTGAGTAGTATGAGTGAGCAGCACGAGCAGTTAAGCCTCGTGGCCTCATTACCCGGTTGGGCATATGCCATTGTACTTGTATTAGCGATTGGTGCTGTTGTACTAGGAGGGCATTATCTCAGTAGACCTTTATTTAAAATGGTTGCCGAATCTGGTGCGCGTGAAATATCTACCGCCGCAGCACTTATGCTGGTTATCGGTATTGCAGCATTAATGAGTTTAGTGGGTATATCACCCGCATTAGGCACCTTTTTAGCAGGTGTTGTACTGGCAAACAGTGAATTTAAGCATGAACTTGAAGCCAATATAGGTCCATTTAAAGGCTTATTATTAGGCCTGTTTTTTATTACTGTTGGCGCTGGAATCGACTTTACGGTTCTGTTTGCTGATTTTGGAGAAATAATCGCAATCACCTTAAGTGTGATGTTGATTAAAGCGTTTGTGCTGTATTTATTAGCGTTGATTTTTAGAATTAAGGGCAGCGATCGTTGGCTGTTTGCATTATGTTTGGCTCAAGCGGGAGAGTTTGGTTTTGTACTGCTGAGTTTTAGTGTTCAACAGCATGTTATTCCAACTGATTTAGCGCAAACGTTATCAATCGTGGTCGCGTTATCGATGTTTTTAACCCCAGGATTATTTATTTTATTTGATAAAGTCATTTATCCACGCTTTCAGGTAAAAACCAACCAGCGTGAACAAGATAATATTGATGATGAAGGCACGGTGATTATTGCGGGTATTGGTCGTTTTGGCCAAGTGGTTAATCGCTTTTTAATTTCGAATAATATTAAAACGGTAGTGCTTGATTATCAGGTGTCACAGGTCGACACTATCAGGCGTATTAATACTAAGGCCTATTATGGTGATGCCACTCGTCCAGATTTATTAAAAACCGCTGGCATTGAACAAGCCTCGCTTTTTGTGGTGGCCATCGATAATAGAGAAAGTAGTGTGGAGTTAGTTAAATACTTACATAATACCTACCCCAAACTTAAGATTGTTGCCAGAGCATTTGACCGTGGTCATGGACATTTATTAAAAGAAGCGGGGGCAGACGTGGTTGAGTCGGAAACGCATCATTCAGCACTGGAATTGAGTTTGTCATCGTTACAGTTATTAGGTCATTCAGAAGAATATGTGTTGAGACGAAAGGCAACCTATAAACGAGTTGAAAAAGAAGCTTCAAAACGTTTATATGATTTTTGGTTAAAAGAGTCAGCGGGTGAACGCTTTAGTAACGATTTTATTAAACTGTTTATGTTGTATGAAGAGCGATTAAAGCAAGCAATGGATGAAGATAATGCCGCTCACCAACAAGATATCGATAATCAAAACGATGCTAATGCAAAGCAAACAAGTGATAGTAATAGTGGTATCTAGAGCTAATGTTCGACTTACCACATGCTGGCTAACCACGTTATAAATATCAGTCGCTTTGTTTGTTTGCAATCTGCTGGATTGAAAATTCAATAGAGATAAATAAGACCGCCGAAGCGGTCTTATTTTATGGTTTTAAAGCTGGATTACTTAACTCGCATGCCAGGCTGTGCGCCTTCATGAGGTTCTAGTATAAACAAATCTTTACCGCCAGGACCGGCAGCTAATACCATACCTTCTGAATCACCAAACTTCATCGTGCGTGGGGCAAGGTTAGCCACCATTACGGTGAGTTTACCAACCAAATCTTCTGGCGCATAAGCAGATTTAATACCCGCAAATACTTGTTTGGTTTCGCCGCCTAAGTCTAATTCAAGACGCAGTAATTTATTGGCTTTCTCAATATGTTCCGCTTTGCTGATACGCGCAATACGTAAGTCAATTTTAGCAAAATCTTCAAAGCTTATTTCAGGGCTAATTGGATCGAGTTCTAATTGATTAACAGCTTGTTTCGGCGCTTCGGTTTTAAGTGCATCCGTATTAGTCGCTTGCAAGTTCTCTTTAGAAGCATCGATGATAGCTTCAATGCTCTTAGGTTCGATACGCTGCATTAATGCTTTAAATGTCGCGATTTCATGACCAGCAAGATCTTGACTTAAATTGTCCCACGTTAAGGTTAACTGTAAAAAACCTTCAACATTTTCGGCCAATTTAGGTAATACAGGCTTAAGGTAAGTGACCAAGATTCTGAACAAGTTTAATGCATTACTGCAAACCTGATGTGCTTCATCTTGTTTATCGTCTTGCTTAACTAATTGCCAAGGTGCAGCGTCGGCAACATAGGCGTTAGCAATATCAGCCAATGCCATAATTTCACGCATCGCTTTACCAAATTCGCGAGTTTCATATAATTCTGCAATGACTTCGCTTTTGGCTAAGAATATGTCGGTCAAGCTGCTGTCTGAAACCTTGGCTAATTTGCCGTCAAAACGTTTGCTGATAAAGCCAGCTGTGCGTGAAGCAAGGTTTACTAATTTACCGACTAAGTCTGAGTTAACTCGTTGGGCGAAATCTTCTAAATTTAAATCCAAGTCGTCAATGCGACTGTTTAATTTAGCGGCGTAATAATAACGTAAGTATTCCGGATCTAAATTATCTAAATAGGTACGCGCTTTAATAAACGTGCCTTTAGACTTAGACATTTTGGCACCGTTTACGGTGACATAGCCGTGAGCATAAACACTGGTCGGTTTACGAATACCAGCGCCTTCAAGCATTGCTGGCCAGAATAAACTGTGGAAATAGACAATGTCTTTGCCGATGAAGTGATACACCTCTGCGGTTGAGTCAAGACTCCAAAAATCATCAAAGTTTAAATCATCGCGCTTGTCACATAGGTTTTTAAATGAACCCATATAACCAATAGGCGCATCTAACCATACATAGAAAAATTTACCTGGAGCATCCGGGATTTCAAAACCAAAGTAGGGCGCATCACGTGAAATGTCCCATTGCTTTAGACCTTGTTCAAACCATTCGTTTAGCTTGTTGGCCATTTCTTGTTGCAACGAGCCGGATTGAATCCACTCTTTTAACATGCCTTCAAATGCTGGCAAGTCGAAAAAGAAGTGTTCGGTATCTTTCATTATTGGTGTTGCACCAGACACTGCTGATTTAGGGTTTATCAGGTCGGTCGTGCTATAGGTTGCACCACAGTTGTCACAGTTATCGCCGTATTGATCTTCAGACTTACATTTAGGGCAGGTGCCTTTAACAAAACGGTCTGGTAAGAACATTAACTTTTCTGGGTCATATAATTGTGAAATGGTTTTGGTTTTGATGTAACCGCCATCACGTAGCTTTAGATAAATATCACTGGCTAAAATGCGGTTTTCTTCGCTGTGAGTGCTGTGAAAGTTATCAAACTGAATGTTGAAATCAGCGAAATCTTGTTGGTGCTCTTTTTGTACTTGAGCAATCATTTCTTCTGGCGTAATGCCCATTTGCTGTGCTTTAAGCATAATCGGCGTGCCGTGAGCATCGTCGGCACAAATGTAGTGGCATTCATGTCCACGTAACTTTTGAAAGCGTGACCAAATATCCGTTTGGATGTATTCAAGCATGTGGCCTAGATGGATTGGGCCATTGGCATAAGGAAGGGCACTTGTGACCAGTATTTTACGCTGTGATTTTGTCATTTTGTCTCGTTATCAAATTACACCAAAAATATTGCCTGATACTAACTGATTAGCAGACCTTTTTCATCAAAACATGACGTAAAAAGGCTTATTAGTCGCTATTTTTTTACCAAGTTCTGATACACTTGTGCAAATTTCTGGTTCGGAGTTGCCGTTTTGGTCAATACGCATACAAATTATCAATTAAGTGATGAATTATTGTCACCAGTGTTAGATATTTTAGAAGCATTTGAAGATCCTTATTTGCATAAAGGCTTAGTCAGTGCAGGATGTGTTACAGCATTGTCGATAGAAGGAAAACGCCTACAATTAGGCTTAGTTTATCCCTATCCATGTATGACACAATACCGCGACACCGTAATGGCCATCACCAATAAATTGGCTGTACTTGACGCCATTGATGAAGTGGAATGTGAAATCGATTTCCAACCACGGGTTTATTCCGCGCTGCCAGCAATTGCACCTATTCCTAACGTAAAACAAGTTATTGCTGTGGCTTCTGGAAAAGGCGGTGTGGGTAAATCAACCACCGCAGTAAACCTCGCATTAGCGTTGAAAGCTGAAGGCGCCGAAGTGGGTATTTTAGATGCCGACATTTATGGCCCGTCTATTCCATTGATGTTAGGTATTCCTAATTTTCGTCCACAATCGCCAGATGGCAAGCACATGACGCCGGCTTTAGTGCATGGTATTTCTGCGCAATCTATTGGCTTTATGTTAAGCGGTGATGAAGCCGCGGTGTGGCGAGGCCCTATGGCTGCGGGGGCTTTAGCACAGTTACTTAACGAAACTCAGTGGCCTGAATTAGACTATTTAATTATCGATATGCCACCTGGAACCGGTGACATTCAACTGACATTATCGCAAAAAGTACCCGTTAGCGGTGCCGTGATAGTGACAACTCCGCAAGATATTGCTTTAGCTGATGCCAAGAAAGGCATCACCATGTTCAACAAAGTCAACATTCCAGTGCTTGGGATTATCGAGAACATGAGTTTTCATCTTTGCCCTGAATGTGGTCATAAAGAACACCCATTTGGTACTCATGGTGGTAGTCAAATAGCGGAACGTTATAACGTGCCATTATTAGGATCATTACCATTACACATCAATATTCGTGAATCAATGGACAATGGTACGCCGAGCGTGATGAGCGAACCAGAAAGTGAAGTGTCAGGGATCTATCGCGAAATTGCCCGCAAACTTGGGGCAGAATTAGCACTTCAACAAGTACAATCAACCGTAAAAATTAGCATATCAGAAGACGAGTAAGGTTAAGAGATGAATTCTCAGCAGTGTGTCATTATTGGGATTGCCGGTGCGTCGGCTTCAGGTAAAAGTTTAATTGCTAAAACAATTTTTGAAGAATTGTGTCGTGATTTAGGTACAAATCAAATTGGTGTGATCAATGAGGATGCTTATTATCATGATCAAAGCCATTTGACGATGGAAGATCGTGTCAAAACTAATTACGACCATCCAAAAGCGTTAGACCATCAGTTATTAGCGTCTCATTTAACTCAGCTTAAACAAGGTGAGCCAGTTAGCATTCCATGTTACAGCTATACTGAGCATACTCGTATTA
>NZ_JACJFI010000196.1 GCF_014164505.1 Shewanella sp. SG41-4
ACTAGAAAATGCTCCCAATTCAGCAAATGACCCAGGACTTTCAGGTAGCAGAATAATCGCGTCTACTGAGTTTGCTAAAATATTCTCTAGTGCAAGTAAACTATGCTGGCCTTGGCCGGCTAGTAGATCATCAAAAAGACTCTCCGGATAGAGTATTTCATATTGGATGCGGCTTTGTTGCTGTGTGAGAAGTTTTGCTACCTTTGAGCGACCTTTTGTTTTGTCTTTGATATCAGCACCACATAGAAAAATTGTTCTCTTTCTTTGATATACAGGAACATAGATTCTTTCTTTGATGACGCTCGCAATGTCAGCGAGTTGTGATACTGAAAATTTTTTAATCACCATATGCTCCTAAATCACGTTATTTTTAGATTCTAACACTATATCTACTGCTTAGAGTATGATTTAAAATTGAATTGAATTAACTTTGCCCGCCATTATTAAATCTTGAATTTAGTGAGGTAATATGGGGCTCCCCAGGGCCAAAGTATACTTTCAGCCCCACTTATTTACCTTTGCTATTCACACCAAGAATTTACCAAGAATTTTGTGGGGATTCGTCAGGGTCAGAGTAAACTTTCTGCCCCACGATATTGTCTATGTCATTTCCACGACGAAATTCAGTTATTACTTACGGGTAATTTTATCCAAATATCCCATGGCGAAGGCCGACAACACGAAGGTAATGTGGCTGACCAAATACCACATAATTTGTCGTTATCTATATTGATTTCTATCAATCTTAAGGTCAATTTCACAGACTGTATTGATTACATTTAACCGTCAAATTACTAAACAATCATATAGTGTAACAACCTACACTTATAACTCGTTTGGCGACTTAGATAATTAAAAAGTGTACTTAACTACACTTTTATTGATCTTGACAGGGGAGATCACAATAAAGTGTAGGTTGCTATACTTTACTGTTGAATACTTAACCATTCAGGGATAAAGTGTAGCAAAGTACACTTTGGACTAACGTTATGGCATCTGCACTCAATCAACAATCCTTGGGTTTACTCATTAAAGAAACCAGAAACAAAGCAGCACTTACTCAAGATGTGGCGGCGATGCTGTGTGGCGTGACCAAAAAGACCTTAATCCGTGTTGAGAAAGGCGAAGATGTTTATATCTCGACAGTGTTCAAAATTCTTAATGGCTTGGGGATTAGCATTTTGGCGGCACAACATAGTGATGCAGACTCTAATGGCTGGTACTAATGATGAGTACAGCTGAAAAACTGACTTTGGATATGCATCTTGGCGATCAGATAATTGGTGAGCTGTCATTTGACCCCGCGACCGAGACATTCATTGTTCAATACACCCATGATTGGCAACAAAGGGGGTTTCCCATTTCGCCGATGGTCCCCTTAGATGGAACCGCTAACAGCCATCAAATTGCGATGTTTTTAGTAAACCTATTACCCGAAAATAAAGGCTTAGAATACTTAATTGAATCGCTAGGGGTATCTCGTGGTAATACATTTGCCCTTATTCGTGGTATCGGCCTTGATACCACGGGTGCCATCGCTTTTTCGCCAAAAGGAATATTGCTACCGGCAACAGCCTTAAGGGAGATAAGTGCTGATGAAGTGATTAAGCGAATTGAAGATCCTCAGCTATGGCCAATGGAAGTGTGGGATGGAAAACCAAGGCTGTCAGTCGCAGGGGTGCAGTCCAAACTAAACCTGTTTTATAACGGCAAAACTTTTGGCTTTGGTGACGCTTCGCTTGCATCCACACATATTTTGAAGTTTGCGCAATACCGTCATTTAGTGATTAACGAGTTTCTTACCATGCGCTTGGCTAAGGCTATTGGTAACGATGTTGCTCATGTCGATATTGTCGAGTTTGGTCAACACAAATCCCTTTGTGTCGAACGCTTTGATCGTCGTTATATGCCTGAGCCTCAAAAAGTCTTGAGACGGCACATGATTGATAGCTGCCAAGCGTTGGGTTTCAGTGTTAACAAAAAATATGAACGCAACTTTGGCACAGGTCGTGATGTGAAAGGTATTCGAGAGGGCGTAAGCTTTGCTCGTTTGTTTAGCCTCGCCAGTCAGTGCACTAATCCTGCAGCTGCTAAACAAAATATGCTGCAGTGGGCTTTATTTAATTTACTCAGCGGTAATGCTGATGCCCATGGCAAAAACTACTCATTTTTCATGACTCCCATAGGTATGATACCGACCCCCTGGTATGACTTAGTCAATGTGGCAATGTATAAGGATTTCGAGCAGGAGATGGCAATGGCTATCGATGATGAGTTCGACCCTAATAAAATTTATGCTTATCAACTGGCTTCATTCGCCGAAGAACTTAGCTTGCCACGAGCCTTGTTAGTGAGCAATTTAACCAAAATGGCAACCAGAATAGAGCAAGCCATAGACGACGTGATTGCCATGCTGCCAACGCTGGATAAAGATGAACATGCCTTTGTGGCTGATTATCGCCAGCAACTCATGACAAGGTGCGAACGCTATCTTGATATGGCTAGCGAAGTTAAGGCCGTTGAATTGTAGAATTTGGCACTGCCACGGATTGATAAATCTTTCTGCAAGGCTTATCTGGTGCCAAGATTGTAAAAATCCTTGTTGGTCTAAAACCTAAAACCTATAAGCTTAGATCCAAACTTCTTATAAAAGAGAAAGCCTCGATTCCTAACCGTATTGAGGCTTTTTGTTTTTCGCTTGTTGCTTAATATGTAACGGTTTTTTCGTTAAGTCTGATTAGGGTGCGATGTGAACGATATTGGGTTCAAAGCTTTACTTATTTCACCAATAGTTAGTTAAATTCGGCAGTATCTTTCAAAATATTAATTAAGTTAAATTTAACCTATTGAATTTTAATAGATTATTTTTGGCGCTGTATTTGCATTGTTATTTCATCTTGATCTATATAGGGAAATACAATGTTATTGGATATTCAATCACTTAGTCATCAATACCAAAGTGGGAAAAAGGCTAAGCCTGCAATCAAATCGCTGTCGCTGCAAGTTGAGCCGGGTATTTTGGGGTTGTTAGGTCCTAATGGTGCGGGTAAATCTAGCCTGATGCGTATTCTCGCAACAATAACAAAACCAACCCATGGGAATATCTTCTGGCAAGGGCAAGATATTATTAAGTCACCTCAAGTATTGAGGAAAGAGCTGGGTTATTTGCCACAATATTTTGGGGTATATGATCAGTTATCCGGCATCGAATTTCTGCACTACATGGCTAGCTTAAAAGGGTTAGATAAATTAGCCGCAAATCACACCATCGACGATTTACTTCATAAACTCAACCTAACGCACGCTGCGCATATGCCATTGAAAGGCTATTCTGGCGGCATGAAACAACGAATTGGTATTGCACAGGCTTTACTTAATGATCCCAAATTGCTGATTATTGATGAACCCACCGTTGGCCTTGACCCACAAGAGCGTGCTAATTTTCGCCAGTTATTAACCGAGTTAGCAGGTGAACGGTGCATTATATTCTCTACGCATATCGTGGCCGATGTTGAATCCATTGCAGACCGTATTGCGATTATGCACTCAGGGAGTTTAATTCAATCAGAATCACCACGTGCACTTCAAGATAAGATCGCTAATAAATGCTGGCAACTCACCGCAAATTTCAGTGAACTAAAGCAAATTCAGCATGAGTTTATTGTTAGCCATAGTGTGCGTAAAGACACCATGGTTGAACTCAACATTATTGCTGACAATTGCCCCGATGAAAGAGCCATTTCAAGAACTCCATCCTTAGAAGATGCTTACCTTTATTTTACCAGTAACCGACAAGCTCAAATTGGCTATGCGAGGGCAAGTTAATGAATCAAGTTTGGCAATGCATTGTCGCTGACTTTAAACAACGAACTCGCCAGCAAAGCTTTGTAGTAACACTTCTGGCGATGTCGGTATTAACATTACTTTTTTTCCCATCCCCCGATGCCCATTATCAAACGCTAGTGATTAATGGTTATCGTGGTATCTACAATAGCGCCTGGCTTGGTATATGCCTCGCGATGTTGAACGTGTTGTTTTTGCCTCTTATCTGTTTTTATCTGGTCAAAAATGCTCTTGAATTAGACCGACAATCAATGACCTGTGAACTCATCGCAGCAACCCCGATTAATAAACTGACTTTTTTATTAGCCAAGTGGTGCACAAGTGTATTTATTCTGTTTTCTATTGTGCTGGTTATGTTGCTGAGTAGTATTGGGATCCAGCTTTATTATGGTGAAAGTTATCAAATCGATCTTTGGGCGTTAGCATGGCCACAATTCGTTTTTGTATTGCCAATGCTATTGGCTATTGCCGCTATCGCGATAATGTTTGAGTCAATTAAGTGGCTTAGAGGCGGGTTAGGCAACGTCGTTTATTTTTTCTTATGGATTGGCTCTATTGTTCAAACCATTGAAAGCGTGTCTGGGATCGGAGCATTAGTCGACCATTTAGATGCAGAAGTCGCAGAGCGCTTTCCGCTACAGCAAGGTAATACTAATATAGGCATAAATATCAGTGATGAAACACGCGAAATAAATACCTTTGTTTGGCAAGGAATAGAGCCGACGATAATGCACCTTTGGGGAGCGCTGCCTTTGCTTCTTATTTGTCTTGGTTGTTTAGTGTTAGCGTTTATCTTTTTTGACCGTTTCAGCGCACACTCACTATCTGAAAATAAACCAGATTTATGGATGAATTTCACATTAAAAACCAAAGTAACTAGCCTACTGGATAGTTTTTTTGTCACGTTAACTCAGCATTTCGCTTTTACTCGTTTATTAAGATTAGAGCTAAAATTAATACTCAAAGGCCATTCGGTATATTGGTTTATCGGTTTGCTGGTGTTGAATGGTATTCAATTGTTTATCAGCCAGGATTTACTTCTCAGCATTTTTTTACCCATTTCATGGTTGTGGTGCGTGTTAGTGATTTCTCAGTTAGGCCAATTAGAAAAACAATCGAATACGGTAGAGCTGATGACTTACAGCAAACAATCCCCCATATTACAAAGCTTAGCCAGTTATTCAGCGGCATGGATGTTATTAGGCTTAGCAAGTATGGGAAGTGTGCTGCGCTTTACCGGAGGAGCTGAGTGGTTGTTGCTGGTTCAATTGATTATCGCCATTTCATTTACTGTCTCTTTGGCCTATTTTTGTGGCACGTTTACAGGAACAAAACGGATGTTTGAAGTGCTTTATCCGGCACTTTGGTACATGGGGCCCATTCAAGCTGCACTATATGTCGATTTTTTTGGTGTGAATAGCCAAGCAAGTTGGCAGGCGGGTGTACCGTATTTATTTTTTGCTACTGCAATCGGTCTGCTGATGTTAACCGTTAGTGCTAAACGCACCCGCTAGCATATCAACATCAGTTTAATAGCCGGATAGTGGCTAGATAAATGATGAAAAAGTAATTAAGTCCATTCGCATGAATGAGTGTAAACCTCTAATGTAGATTGTGGTTGTGTCGTCTATTTCAAATAAGTTATTAAAAATAAGTGGGGAAGAGTCAACTTTTCCCCACTATTTATCTCTGCTATTTACATCAAGTGAGCCTGATATTACTTACGGGTAATTTTATCCAGATATCCCATGGCGAAGGCCGATAACACGAAGGTGATGTGGATGAGCAAATACCACATGATTTTGTCGTTAGCGATATTTTCGGCATTCATAAAGACTTTAAGTAGGTGAATAGACGAAATCGCGACTATAGACGCTGCTACTTTATTTTTTAGCGAGCCTGCGTCCATCTTGCCAAGCCAGTTGAGTTTTTCACTGCCTTCACCCACATCGAGTTGTGAGACGAAGTTTTCGTAACCTGAAAACATCACCATGATGAGTAGGCCACCGACTAAAGTGATGTCGATTAACGATAGGGTGATTAGCACCAAATCGACTTCTTTTATCGAGAAAATATTGGGGATAATATGAAAGATCTCTTGAAAGAACTTTATGCCTAAAGCGAATAAGATTAGGCTTAATCCCAGATAAATCGGCGCCATGATCCAGCGTGATGCATACATCAATCTTTCAAACACTTTTTCCATTAAAAATTAATCCTTCAGATAAAATACGTAGAAATAAATCGATCGACTCATTTTAAAACAACAGCATAATGAACTCTAGTTGCGCTGGCATACAGTAGCAAGCTTGATGATGTGTCATCTGTACGCTTTGCATAATGGGTAGTGTATTGCATTATGTCTTTAGACGTTGATATTTAATTAGGTCTATTTAATTGGGTCTGTATTTAATTGGGCCAGAGTAGGGGCTGATTTAGTAGGGGCTGGATTGAGTGGGGTAGAGTAAGCGTTATTGCCGTCTACATCACCTATTGTCTATTCATTCCAGACGTTTTTAATCTAAGCCTCAGGTTAATTGATTATACTGCGTTTCTTGGTTACGTATTTCAACACTTAAAAGAGAGATCTATCATTATGGATAAACCTGCCAACGCGCCTCGTAAAATGCCTTGGGTTGCGATAAGTGTCATAGCATCCATAGTATTGCTGTTTGGGCTGTTGCTAATGCTGATGCCCAAGGGGTTTACGTCTAATCTTGAACAAATTGGTACGGGCAAACCCGCGGTAGTATTTGTCTATGATCCTAACCTTGTTTCAAGTATCACCCAAACTGAGCAGATGAATGAAGCTCGATCTCATCTTGGTGATAACGTGTACTTTCTGCTTGCTAGAACAGCAACGCCAGAGGGCGATGCGTTTATCGCCAAGCATAACGCACGAGTAACTGAGTTATTACTCTTTGACTCAGCAGGAAACCTAACTAAAAGACAGCGTGCAGTGATAGATGCGAATGAGCTGATGAGATGGGTACGCTAGCCATTTCAGCGCGATCGCCATCTGTGATTAGCGAGAGATTAAGTAAGGGAGTCAGTTGAGATAGTAAGTTGAGAGAGTAAGTTGAGAAAGTAAGTGGGTCTGCTTTAACGTTTCATCAGACTTAGCGCGGCAATAACTGCGTTGCTTCAACACTATTTTAGAAAGCCTTGATACTTAACAGTATCGGGGCTTTTTAATATCTGAATTGGTAAATAGTGTACAAAGCTACACTTTATGGCTGGTTTACGGTTTGGTATTCCAAAAAGTGTATGTAAGTACACTTTTTATGGGATGTGTAGGATCAAAGATAAATGATATTCCAAACTGTTTAGTACAACATCCTGATTAATTGATGATTAAAAAAAATGCTTTGTGACTTAACGGTATAGGGGGTATTTCTAGCATTTTTGCGAGAGAGGACTCGCTAGATTTTAGTCGTTAGCTATTTATCATGCCTCACTCCTTATTTCTCATTCCTTATTCCTCCATTGTGCAATTTGATATATGATGCGCCACCCTAAATTTGCCTATGTCGCTGATCCCTTTTTATGTCTACCAATGCCCTCTATACCGATTTATCCGGTTATTACGATTTAATGTGCTGTGACATTAACTACCAGCAGCAAAGCAATAGCATAGTTCGCTTGCATCAGTTTTTGGGTAACAGTGGTAAACAACATTTAGATTTAGCCTGTGGAACGGGGCCTCATGTTAGGCATTTTATCGATTTAGGTTTTCAAAGTAGTGGGCTGGATATCAATCAACCCATGCTCGATATCGCTATGCGTCGTTGCCCTGAAGCGCTGTTTAGTTTGCAAAATATGACTGAGTTTTATGTTGAAGAAAAACTCGACCTTATTACCTGCTTTTTGTACTCCATTCACTATTCTCCAGGTATCGAGGCACTTAAAGCCTGTATTGCCAGTGTGCATAAGGCATTAAATACCGGTGGCTTGTTTTGTTTTAACAGCGTTGATAAACATAAAATCAATAACAAGGCGTTAGTGAGACACAGTGCCGAATTTGAAGATAGTCAGTTTGTGTTTGAATCGGGTTGGCATTACAGCGGTGAAGGTGAGATGCAATCGCTCAATCTAAGCATTGGCAAAACCCAGTTTGATTCGACGCAGTTATGGCAAGATTCTCATGCGATGGTCGCCACCAGTTTTACTGAACTCGAAGCATTATTAAGTCCGTATTTCGATATTCAAATATTTGAACACGATTACGACAAAATCATCCCTTGGGATTTAGCATCTGGCAATGCCTTATTTGTGTGTACGAAACGTGAGATTGATTAGTTAAGGTTTTTAGCTATTATTTTCGGTAATGCTTATAAGCCTATATCCAGTTTTTTTAAGCCCTGATATTGCGTTTGATGGGTGAGAATCTTATGGTGTTTCGCCCGGTAATCTCCCCATTTTTAGCATAACGTTGTTGTTAAAATGATGTGTTAGTGACAGATATACTGATAAATGTATTTATCATCAATCTGATTTTCGGACACAGAAAAGGCGCAATCGCTGTTGGAAAGTGTCCGGATATACGCTTCAAACTTATCTTTTTCACCCATATCAGCAAAATGAAAAACACCTGTCGCAGGCTTGATTGTCATGGGTATTGAGTTGTTAAAACCATCTC
>NZ_JACJFI010000197.1 GCF_014164505.1 Shewanella sp. SG41-4
CTCTAAAATGAGAGAGTTATCTCGTCTATAGAGTGATTTATCGCTGCAGTGGAACGCATTACACCGAGAAACTAGCCCCACAACCACATGTGGTAGTCGCATTAGGGGTTTTAACAAAAAAACGTGAACCTTCAAGACCCGATGTATAATCGACTTCACCACCAACAAGGTACTGAAGACTCATAGGATCAACAACTAACTGCACGCCTTGTTTTTCAATGGTGAAATCACCTTCGTTGACTTTTTCATCGAAAGTAAAGCCATACTGAAAACCAGAGCAACCGCCACCTGTTACATATACACGTAGCTTTAATTCAGGATTCTGTTCTTCTTCTAACAGACCTTTTACTTTTATCGCCGCCGCATCGGTAAATTGGATCGGCATTGCTGCATCAACTTGTTCAGTCATTACTACCTCTTACTTCGGTTTCTAATAAGAATTATCCTTTACCTGACTATTTTGTTCAAGTATTACCCGCAGTTCTTTTTCACCCATCAATAGCTCTGGCACATTATAGACTTGTTCAATCTCACCACCTTTTACCCCACGGCTAGCAGCTACCTTCACTTTGACCATAATTCGTTGTAAATTAAACCCGTTTGGCAGCACAAAATCGCTGTCCATAATGTGGAAATAATTGAACTCAAAATCCAGTTTTTTATTAACTAACTTGCTCAAAGACCGTTCTGCTGGTTTGCCGTTTAGGGTGCCGAGCAATAATACCGTGGCGTTGGTTTTCACTTTCACTTTGCGTTTTTGCAACTGCGTTAAGATTAATCGTAACTGATATTGCTCAGGAGCCACGCCTTTAGATAATTCCACGCCATGAATCGCTACCCCTTCAACATCACCATCGGTGACCATAACACTGCGATAAAATGCTAATTCTTTTTCTAATGCTTTCTGTTCAGTTAATTGCTGACTAAACATTTGTTGCATTTCTTTATTGGCATTATCGGCAATACTTAACGCTAAATTTCGACTTGCAAGCGCTTGCGCTTGGGTCTCGAGTTCTTGCAATAATTTACGCTTACCACTGGCGCTATTGGGTGTAGCCTCTGGTGCAAATGAAAGCCAAAGATTAAAACTTATTGCGCCAAGTAAAAAACATACGACCATTAACCCTATTAAGTATATGCTTGATGTCCGGTTATTACGTTCTAAAACTTGCAGTCTGTCTAACCAACGGTGATAATTTAACATTACGTTACAACCTTTTAATAAAATACAGTATGCTTGACGAAGCTTTTTTGCTTAAGGCTTATTTTTCTGTAGAGCTTAACATTTCGTTCGAATTCTATGCCGTATAAGTCAGGTTGTAAGATAATATTTAACTAACAAATGAAGCTTTACTACCCAACGTAAAGAGCTAAAACAGACATATTCAGGCAGTACCTTTGACCGGTTAAAAGCCGTTAGTGCATATTGATGGAGAGTAATAACATGACACATACGCGTTATCAGTCAATCAATAAACAACTGCAAAAAATCACCTTAAAACTGAAACAGACCTTAGAGTCAGACCGTGCAATTTAAGATAAATAAAGCCGCTATTATTCACGCCAAAAGAGCTACGCGCAAATATCTACGTAACGAATTTAGAGATAAGTTATCTCAGGCCAAAATTAGTGTGCAACTTTGTGCACTCGCACTGCTGTTTGCCATCATCGCCTCCTTAGTCATTATCTTATTCCGTTTAAGCTTGGTGTGGGCTGAACAATACCTGCATGCAGATTCAATAAGCTTTAAATCAACCTTAAGCGATTGGCGCTCTTACTTACCTTTAATCGGCGCATTACTTATTTGGTTGCTGTCACTATTGGGGTCAAAACGTTACCGTCGTATGGGTATTGCGTATGTATTGCATCGCTTTAAATTGCACTACGGTAAAGTACCGCTTCAATCAGCTGCAGGACAGTTTTTCCAAGCATTAATCGCATTAATGGCCAATTTTTCTGTCGGGAAAGAAGGTCCGGCGATTCACTTAGGCGCAGTGAGCGCCAGTGTTATGGCAGAGAAATTCTCGTTGCCAGACAATAGTGTACGCATTATGTGTGCTAGCGGTATTGCTGCCGGTATTGCCGCCACCTTTAATGCACCACTTGCGGCAGTATTGTTTGTATTTGAAGTCATTGTACGAGAGTACAAAATTCATTACTTCTTCCCTATCATGTTATCTGCTATTTGCGGCGCGGTATCGAGTCAACTTGTGTTTGGTAATATTCACGAATACGATTTGATCAATGTGATCCACATACCGCTCGATCATTATCCTATTTTACTCATTGGCGGCCTTGCGTTAGGGTGTGCTGCTGCCCTGTTTAACTTTTCGCTGACGAAAGTCACTGCGACAGGCCAGCACTGGCCGTTGATTTATCGATTGCTGATTGCTGCAGCGGTCACCACCCTAGTTGGTTTAGTGATGCCACAGGCGTTAGGCTCAGGCGATCTAGCCATTAATGAAGCCATTAGCGAGCATCCTAGTTTACTGTTTTTAATCGCGTTATTATTAGCCAAGATGCTGGCAACCATTGCTGCCATTGGCTTTGGCGTACCAGGCGGACTTATCGGCCCTCTCTATGGCATTGGCGCATTAATCGGGGCAATCCTAGCCTTAGTCAGTAGCTTATTGTTTCCGTCCATTGCGCCTTATGTTGGCTTATATACCGTAATTGGGATGACGGCTATGATGGGTGTTTGCCTTAGTGCCCCCTTGGCAGCATTGGTTGCACTTCTAGAATTAACCAACGATGCTTCGATTATTTTACCGGCTATGTTTGTCACCATTCCAGCATTTTTAGTCGCATACCAAGGATTTAATACTAACTCTATCCTGCTAAAACAACTTGATATTATGGGGCTTGGTTACAAGGTTGCTCCGCTTAACCAAGGGCTGCAAAAGAAAGGTGTTAGGGTGTTAATGGATAAACGTTTTGTCATTGTTAATGATGATGACGAACTGCTACTTGAAGTACTCAAACGCGCAGCGGGTCGGCCGGTATTGGTGCGTAATGCTGAAGGTGAAATAGAAATGCTGCGTCTTGAAATGCAGTCATTTGAAGATTCGACCACGCTTTCTCGCCTTCCTATGCCAGGATTACCTGACACTGCCACCTTAAATGAAGCCTATGAGGCACTAGTAGCGAAACGATCCGGCGAAGTGTATATCTATCGAGGCACTAACCAAAAAGTGGTTGGGGTAATAAGTTGGGCTAATTTACTTCAAGAAATTCGCTCTGGCCAAGTATAAAGCCAGCTCTTATCTCGGTTTAAGCTCTCACAAAGATAACGGTTGGCATTAACCAATTATAATTGATCTATTTTCAAGTTAGGTCTATTGATTCGCTAGGTGTATTGGCTCGCAAAGTGTATTGATTCGCAAGGTGTATTGACACATTGTTAGCGTGTCATTTTACACCTTATTACAGCTTAATTCACACGACAAAAGCGATTTAATAATGGTTTACCATCCCAAACGACAGCGGTTTTAGTAGATTGCGTTTTGAGGTTATATCTCAGTGACTATGTTTCTCATTGGACACTGCATGAACAAAAAAGCAGATCTGAACAATGTTGTTAAACAGTAAACTAAAGCCCTCTTAATGTTCGTCCTAGCAGCAAGTGAATCTTAAAGTTCAGCACGGTTATTATATTTATCTGGCAGTAATTTTCTGCTACAATTTTGCCTCAGCCACCCTACACATAACCTATAAAACGCCCTATATAATAATACGGTAAAATAGCATGCTGTTCTGGTGAATATTTTGCCCCCAAACTTTGGAAATCAGGCTGATGACACAGTTCGAAGGTTCACATATCCTTTCAGTAAGCCAGTTAGATCTGGATTCGATTAACACTATTTTTAATGTCGCTAACAAAATGACCCCTTATGCTTTGCGTGAAAAACGCACCAAAGTGTTAGAAGGTGCCATTTTAGGTAATCTGTTTTTTGAACCTAGCACCCGTACTCGTGTCAGCTTTGGCTGCGCTTTCAATTTGCTTGGCGGACATGTACGAGAAACAACAGGAATGGCATCATCGTCATTATCTAAAGGCGAGTCGCTTTACGATACCGCCCGAGTGCTCTCGACCTATTCTGATGTGATTGCTATGCGTCATCCAGATGCCTACTCCGTCAAAGAGTTTGCAGAAGGCAGTCGAGTGCCAGTGATCAATGGCGGTGATGGGCCAAATGAACATCCAACTCAAGCCTTGCTGGACTTGTTTACCATCAAAAAAGAATTAAGCCATTCAGGTATGGGTATCGATGGTATGCATATTGCCATGGTGGGCGACTTAAAATATGGCCGTACAGTGCATTCATTATCACGCTTACTTTGCATGCATAAAGACATTAAGTTCACATTGATATCGCCAAGTGAGCTAGCAATGCCTGACTATGTGATCGCCGACATTGAAAAAGCTGGCCATAAGATCACAATAACAGAACAACTTGAAGGTAATTTACATCAAGCGGATATTTTATATCTGACGCGCATTCAAGAAGAGCGCTTCCCTTCACAGGAAGAAGCTAACAAGTACCGAGGCAAGTTTCGCTTAAATCACAATATTTATACGCAGCATTGCAAATCAAATACGGTGATCATGCATCCATTACCTCGAGATTCACGCGCGCAAGCAAATGAACTCGACAATGATTTAAACAGCCATCCAAGTTTGGCTATTTTTAGACAAGCCGACAACGGCTTACTTATACGAATGGCACTTTTTGCATTAACACTTGGAGTTGAAAATCAACTCGAAAAGTATGAGTGCCCAGTAAACTGGTATTCACGTAAAGCCGATAGATAATTGGCACACAATATTAAGGATTAGACATGACCCGTTCCGAAGTTTTATTTGAACAGGCTAAAAAAACCATTCCTGGCGGCGTTAACTCACCTGTACGTGCCTTTAATGGTGTTGGTGGTTCACCTTTGTTCATTGAAAAAGCTGATGGCGCTTATATTTTTGATGCCGATGGCAAAAAGTATGTCGACTATGTGGGTTCATGGGGACCGATGATTTTAGGCCATAATCATCCTAAAATTCGTCAAGCAGTGTTAGCGGCTGTCGAAAACGGTTTATCATTTGGCGCTCCGACTGAACTTGAAGTTAAAATGGCTGAAAAAGTCATTTCAATGGTGCCATCGATGGAACAAGTTCGTATGGTGAGTTCTGGCACAGAAGCCACCATGAGCGCAATTCGTTTAGCGCGTGGTTTTACTAACCGTGATGATATTTTAAAGTTTGAAGGTTGTTACCACGGTCATGCTGATTGTTTATTAGTTAAAGCAGGTTCAGGTGCATTAACGTTAGGCCAGCCAAGTTCACCTGGTATTCCAGAAGACTTTGCCAAACACACGTTAACAGCGACTTATAACGACCTTGATTCAGTACGCGCTATATTTGAGCAGAACCCAGACAATATTGCTTGTATCATCCTTGAACCTGTAGCTGGAAACATGAACTGTATTCCACCAGTGGAAGGTTTTTTACAAGGCTTACGTACCATTTGTGACGAGTTCGGTGCATTATTAATTATCGACGAAGTGATGACAGGTTTCCGTGTCTCTATGAGCGGCGCACAAGGTCACTATGGCGTAACACCAGACTTAACCACACTAGGTAAAGTCATCGGCGGCGGCATGCCTGTAGGCGCATTTGGTGGCCGTAAAGATATCATGCAATTTATCGCACCAACGGGTCCAGTTTACCAAGCAGGTACGTTATCAGGTAACCCAATTGCCATGACCGCTGGTTTAGCACAAATGAATGAACTTTGTGAACCGGGTTTGTATGAAGCGCTTGCAGACAAAACAAAACGTGTTGCTGAAGGTTTTAAAGCTGCGGCAGATAAACACGGTATTCCATTAAACATTACTTATGTGGGCGGCATGTTTGGTATCTTCTTCACCGAAGATAAAAGCCCAATGACGTCATTTGCTCAAGTAACCAAATGCAACATGGAGCACTTCCGTCACTTCTATCATGGCATGTTAGATGAAGGTGTTTATTTAGCACCGAGTGCTTATGAAGCAGGTTTCTTATCAATGGCTCATGGCGATGCTGAAATTGAGTTTACATTAGCCGCTGTTGATCGCGTTTTTGCCACAATGAAATAAACCCACTTTATTGCTTAAGTACTTTTTAGGTTAAGCAAACTGTTGGTCACAAAAATAGGATAAATAACTACGTTGTTTATCCTATTTTTATTTGTGTAATACATCCCCATTACCTTTCTCTGTGTTCATTTTTCTATGCACGACTTTGGTCGATTATTGATGAAATAATTGTGATCTCAGTTGCGAAATGGCTCGTTGTGTGATGTGATCGCCCCGCCAAACACAAAGCTTAATTAAACCTTAAAAATAAGGCTAAATTAAGTTAGCAAAAATTCATGGTAATGATGTTGATTACCTACAACACAAAGTTGGAATTGCAGTCATGCTACATACCTTTCTTATTTCACTTGCAGTGCTTGCGCTGTTAAGTATCGTGCTCGAAGAAGTTACCCATATTAATAAAGCGAAAACTACCCTGTTCCTTGGCTGTATTGCTTGGATCACCTTGTTTATAGCCTCTGGCAGCCCAGAAAAAAGTAAACTTGTGGGTGAAAATCTTAATGAAAACTTATTGGAAATTGCCACATTATGGTTGTTTTTAATGTCAACGATGACCTTTGTTGCCTACCTTAATGCTAAAGGCATGATCCAAGTACTGGTGCAAAAAATATTTCCGCAGCAAGTGTCTGTTCGTATGTTGATGATACAAGTGGGAATGTTTTCGTTAGTGCTGTCGACTTTTTGTGACAACGTGACAGCCACTCTCGTGTCGTTAGGTTTACTGACCACCTTTAATTTAGACAAGCAAATGCGTCGCCGCATGGCGGTGTTAATTATCTTTGCAGTGAACTCTGGCGGGGTGGCATTAATCACTGGCGATGTGACTACCTTGATGATTTTCCTTGCAGGTAAAGTGCACATTTCTGATTTATTAATACTGTTTATCCCTGCAGGCGTCAGCGTCATGATCCTAGCGATATTGTTCTCACTCAAAGCTGAAGGCCATGTGAGCACATCGCCAATTGAGCAAAACTACAATACCGTTGATATCGTTATTGGCTTGATTTTCTTTATCACCATTATTTTGACTATGGTATTGAATGTGCTTTTTGGTGTTCCGCCTGTATTAACCTTCTTATTTGGCTTGTCGGTAATGTTCTTAGTGGGTCGAACCAGCAAAAGCAAAAACGAAGAAGTACAAGTTTTGGAATATATTCGCCAGGTTGAGTTCGATACCTTACTGTTCTTCTTAGGTATTTTATTGCTGGTTGGTATGCTTAAAGAAATTGGTACGCTTAACCTATTAACAGAAGTCTATGGCATGTATAACCCAAGCATTTCTAACTTCTTTACCGGTGTGGGTTCTGCACTGTTAGACAACGTGCCATTAACGGCAGCATTATTAAAAGCTGATCCAGTACTGACGACTGCACAATGGTTAGGATTAACGTATTCGGTTGGTGTCGGTGGATCGTTATTAATCATCGGTTCAGCATCTGGCATCATCGCGATGAGTAAAGTGGAAGAACTGACATTTGTTAGCTACTTAAAATATGTCCCAGCATTACTATTATGCTACTGCATAGGTTATGGATTAACGCTATTTTTAGCCAATAACATTCACGGCTAATATTACGATTTTTAAGATAAAACAAAGGCGCTATTAGCGCCTTTGTTTTATCTGTTACATACCCACATAGTCTTAAATTTCATACCCTCTAAATTGCTGGCACCCTAAATTGCTCACCGGCAATTTCTAGGACTATATCTCGTGGTCGAATTTCTACAATCGTCAGCTTATTTTTAATCATATCGCCCTGCTGTAATTCAACCCCATCGACATTTAACCAACGATTACTTGGTGTTGATGAATATACATGGGCATTAATATTAAACTCGGGTACTTGCAACTGTACGCTCGCAGGTAAGTCACCATATTTCGGAATTTGCTGATTGGAAGGTCTAGGAATAGGATCTAATTTTTCTTGTGTGACTTGCTGATTCGCCGACTGTTCATATTCAACGTCTTTAAGTGCCGTTTCAAACGCAGCAATCAAATTATTCTGTTCATTAATTGATGGCGCTTTAACAGAGGCGAAATCAACTTCTTCTGCGGCAGCATTAACTTGCAAGCGCAATGCTTCAAGCTCTGCTAAACCTCGACGATTGGCGTTAGCACCCAATACAATGGCTTCTCGTTGCTGTGCCTGTTGACGATTGCTCTCTTGTGATTCATCCAAACGGCTTTCTTGACCACTTTGATAATTAACCTGTTGAGAATCAGTTTGCTCATAGCCTGGTTGTTGATAACCTGGTTGCTGAAGATTGGTTTGTTGATAACCTGATTGTTGATAACCTGATTGTTGATAACCTGGTTGCTGAAGATTGGTTTGTTGATA
>NZ_JACJFI010000198.1 GCF_014164505.1 Shewanella sp. SG41-4
CCTTGTTTTATGAGTGATTGCTGTGCCACACCACTGCGGTTTCCGCTGCGGCAATAAAGAACCACTTCGGCGTCTTTAGCGATATTGAGCTTTGCCAACTCTGGGACGATATTCTCAAATGGAATATTAATCGCACCTTTAATATGTCCTGCAGCAAACTCTTCAGCAGTACGCACATCAATTAACGTAACACCACGGTCTATTTTTTCCCATGCAACGCTAGGTTGTTGCTCTGCTGCCCAAGTCGGCATAAGCGATGCCGCTAATAAGACCAACAGCGCTAAGATAGATTGAATAGACAACGGTATAGATTTTTTAAACACGATTATTTCCTTGTTATTTATTTAAGGCTATTTCAGCTGCTGTTTTGACGCCTAATTTTTTCATTATCATCGCAGCTGGACAAAAGCCTGTAAAAGCACTCTGAAATAGATTAGCGCCTACAAATACAGTAAGCCAGACAAAATGTGGGCTAACTGTTGCGGTTAACACAATAGATAATAAAACCATAAAGCCAGCAAAGGCCATAATACTTCTTTCTACTGACATGTTTAGCTCCTTATTGGGCATAGCCCAGTGAATAAATAATGTTTTACAGATGCTTATGTTTCATTACTGAAAAATACAACACTGGAATTACCACCAAGGTTAAAATGGTTGAGATAAAAATCCCAAATATTAAACTGATGGCTAAACCGTTAAAAATGGGGTCATCAATAATGAATAATGCCCCAATTATTGCCGCTAATGCTGTTAACATAATTGGCTTTGCTCGTACCGCGCCAGAATGGATAACCGCCTGCTCTAAGGGAACTCCTGCGGCTATTTGTTGATTAATGAAATCGACTAGCAAAATTGAGTTTCGGACAATAATACCTGCCAGCGCTATCATGCCTATCATAGAAGGCGCCGTAAATTGAGCACCTAATAGCGCGTGACCAGGCATCACTCCTATGATAGTTAATGGAATGGGCGCCATGATGATTAACGGCACGATATAAGATTTAAATTGGCCGACTACAAGTAAGTAAATAGCTATCATACCAACAGCATAAGCAATACCCATATCGCGGAAGGTTTCATAAGTGATTTTCCATTCACCGTCCCATAGAATCGACACATCGGTTAATCCATCAGGCTGATTAACCAGATTTTGTTGAATGGGATAACTAGTATCACCTTGTTCATTTTGCTGATTAATTTGGCTGACCATATCGAACATACCATATAGCGGACTACCCGTTGGCCCAGCCATGTCGGCAATAACCATGATCATTGGCACCATATTTTTATGAATAATGGGTGCATTAATGACTTGTTGTTGCACCTTAACTAATTCTGTCAGTGCGACAGTTTCACCTGACTGAGTTGGTAGGCGTAATAACAGTACTTGCTTTAGGTCTACTTTAGCGGCTTCATTTAGCTGCAATCTAATCGGTGTGGGGTGAGCTAGCTGTGTTTGATGCAAGTAACTGACATCCTTTCCGTCAACAGCAGTGCTGATTGCATCGACAATGCTGGCGTAAGAAACCCCCATTAAGCTGGCTTTATTTCGATCAATGATGACTTGCCACTTTTGTTGTTGCGCAGGCAAATATATATCCATATCAACAACGTATTGGGTATCTCTAAAACGTTGCAATAAGTCATTTGCTGCTTGTTCACGTAACTCGGTATTAGGCGCATAAACCTCAGCAACGATGGGTGACCACACCGGCGGGCCTGGTGGCACCTCAACAATCTTGATATTGGCTTGATAACGTAGGCCAATTTGTTGCAACGGCTCGCGCACAGAAGATGCAATAGTATGACTGTCGCGATCGCGATGCTTTTTATCCACTAGATTGACCTGGATTTCACCGAGCTCTTGGCTGCTGCGTAAAAAATAATGTCGAACTAAACCATTAAAATTCATCGGTGCATGAGTGCCTGCATACAACTGTAAATGTTCTATTTCTTCAACAGAGGTAAGATATTGACTAAGATCTTGCAGTACTCTTTGAGTTTGCTCCACAGGTGTGCCTTCAGGCATGTCGACCATTACTTGAAACTCAGACTTATTATCAAAAGGCAGCATTTTTAATACTACGGCTTGCATGACAGGTAAGGCGATAGCGAATGCTATCAATAATATAATCCCTAAAGCTAAGCCTTTCCGAGCCTTTGGAGCATGCTCTCCGAGCAAAAAAGGACTCATTATTCGGGTGAAAAGACGAGTTAATCGGTTGTCTTCTTCTACCGGTATGCCTGTGTCAGTCGCTATATTGTTCGAGCTATGTGACTTTTTATGTGGCTTTAACAATATTCGGCTCAACCACGGGGTCATAATAAACGCGATTAATAACGAAATAATCATTCCCATACTGGCATTAATCGGAATTGGGCTCATGTATGGGCCCATTAGTCCGGATACGAATGCCATCGGCAATAGGGCGGCGATAACAGTAAATGTGGCTAATATGGTTGGCCCGCCGACTTCATCTACAGCATGAGGGATAAGCTCGCTTATCGGTTTATTACTCATTGCCATATGCCGATGAATATTCTCTACCACCACGATGGCGTCATCGACCAAGATGCCAATGGAGAAAATAAGGGCAAACAATGAAATTCGGTTTAGAGTGAATCCCCATGCCCAAGATGCAAATAAGGTAATGGCGAGAGTGATGATAATGGCAACACCTACTACGGCCGACTCACGAAATCCCATAGTGAAAAAGACCAGAAGGACAACTGCAGATGTGGCAAAAATCAATTTAAAAATGAGTGTATTAGATTTATCTCCAGCGGTTTTACCGTAGTTGCGAGAGATAGCGACATTGACATTATCGGGAATTAAAACGTTATCGACAGCATCTATTTTGGCTAATACGGCATTAGCAATGTCGACGGCATTTTGCCCCGCCTGTTTACCAATAGCGATTGTTATTGCTGGGTAGGTTCCTTTGTCTGTTACGTGCCAAACGTGTTGTTTCGGGATATCACTTTTAAGGCTGACATCGGCAATATCTGATAAATAAACTGCACGAGGGAACGGACTTTTCTCCGAAACTGACTCGGGTTGATTGACTTTGATCAGCAGATTATTGACATCATCAAGCGAACGTAAAAACTGCCCAGCTTGTAATTTAATCTCTTGATTAAACTGCGTCATGGAACCAACCGTAGACATTTGGTTGTTATCTTGCAATGTGGCACTAATATCGTTGAACGTTACGCCGAAACTGTTCATTTTGACAGGATCAATACGCACATTTAACACCATCTCGTGGCCACCTTGGCTATAAATCTCCCGAGTACCTGGTATCCGTTTTAATTCAGTTTCTAGGCCTGATGCGACCAAGGTGAGCTGCTCTGCTGTGATGTTTGGATCTTGAGACCATAGCGTTAACCCGACTATTGGTACGTCATCAATGCCTCTTGGTTTGATTAACGGTTCACCAATGCCTGCTGCATGGTTAAACTTATCGCTGTTTGAATACAGTTGATTATATAAATTAACCACAGCTTCATCTCGTGGTACACCAACGTCAAAAATTGCAATAATGAGCGCGCCATCCGGCTGAGAAAATGAGTACAGGGTATCAATGCCTTTTATTTCAGAAATAATCCGTTCTGCAGGCAAGGTGACCTGGTTTTCAACTTCCGTAGGTGTGGCTCCAGGGTAGGGAATAAACACATCTGCAAAAGTGACATCAATTTGAGGTTCTTCTTCTTTTGGGGTAATAATTACCGCGAAAAGACCAAGTAACAAACCAAGAATAGCCAGTAATGGGGTAATGGCACTGTGTTGAAATGGTATTGCTATTGGGCCTGAAAGGCCAAGTTTTACGGTTTCATTAGGTGTTGTCATCAGGTTTACTCCTGACCTTTTGTTGCTGAGGACTGTATTAAATAACGTCCAGCGTCGATAACAATTTCATCGCCTTCCATTAACCCAGATAATACCTCTGCGGTATTATTCTGATGGTCTACTCGGCCGATACGTACTTGGTTAAGCACTATTTTGTCTAAATTTTTTCGATACACCGAGGTTAAATCACTGACTTGATGTATGGCCGATAATGGGATCATTAATCCCGTACGGCTTGGGAAATTAACGACTACTTTAATCCATTGACCAACTATGACATCTTCCATGTTACTGGCATCAATGTTAACTCTCACCTGATGCTGATGAGTTAACGGATCGGCAAATTGATAGACGTTAATATCATTTGAAATGATTTCATTGCCATTAAACAATTGAACGATGACTTGTTCTTGTTGTTGCACCTGAGCCACATCTTGCTGGGGGATTTGAAATACCGCTCTAAGGTGTTGAGTGTCGTAGCCAGAGAACAGTGCTTGGCCGTAAGATATTGTTTCACCTTGCTCTATAAACCGTTGAGTCATTCGGCCACTAAAAGGCGCACTCACGACAGTGTAATTCAAACTCTCTTTGGCCTTTATTAACTGTGCTTGAGCAGCACTGACTGCTTGCTTGCTGGATTTTGCTTTGGCAGTGGCTTCATCCATGGCACCTTTTGATATGGCGCCCTTTGGAAACAACGCTTTATAGCGCGCATACTGTGCTTGAGCTTCACTATTTAGCGCCTCTGCTTTGGCTAGCTCTGCTTCTGCTCCCGCGTATCCTGCGCCTTGTTCCTTATTGGTAATTTCCAATAATGCAGCCCCTTGTGGGACGAGATCATTCACATCAAAATGAATATTGATTATCCGGCCTGAGGTTTGTGCAGAAATCGTTGCAGCTTTAATAGCTTCAATTTTTGCATCATAAATTCGCGGCTGAAATTGATCAGAATATACTAGCTTTAATGTAGCAACATCAGAGGCTTGCACTGTATAGGATACTATTGCGGCTAGTACTGTTGTTGCGAGAATGGTACTGAGGAATAAATTATTAGATAAGCGAGACATAGTGATAGCCTATTTTGAACTCTATAAGAAAATTCTAATGGACTTTACCCCGTTAAGCAACCGATATATTGTAAAATCGTATAGATTAGAACCCTATGATATAAAAGGCATAAAAAAACCGCCAATTAACGATAAAAGGCGGCTTGATTGGAAATGGTAATATTGTTTTTAGTCCGTGGTGAGCGGACTAAAAACAGGGGAAATCGTAATGATTAAGTAGTGCTAACTCAGTACTGCAAATTCAGCACTGTTAATTAAAAACTGTAGTTATATTGTACTGAGTAGTAAACGGCGTTTGAGCGCGTTTGTGCTGAAATTTCGCTGTTGTAGCCAGGCACTTGAGCAAGAAGGTTACTATTTTCTAGTACGGTAACATCTTCTCCGCGTACAAAAGCAATACCTAGATCAACGCTCGATTTTGTATTTAAATCGTAACTCACACCCGTGGTGTACCAAGTACGATCTGAATCAGGGATTGATAATGATGAATGCTGATTCACTACGCCTTGATCTGTTGCAACACCGGCTCGTAGAGTCCAATCTTGAGTGAGGTTATAAGTCGCGCCTAGGCTTAAGAACCATGAATCTTTCCAGTGATATTCTTTTAAATCTGCTTGGTCGACACCATTGGCACCATCTTTAACCACGATTTTGTCGAATGCACTCCTATTAGTCCATTGTGCAGTGTAATGCACAGCAAACTTATCCGTTAGTTGGTGGAAACCGGCAAACTGAGCAATATCAGCGATAGGAATATCAATTTCATTGTATTCAGTGTAAAGATAATTTACATCACCTTTGGCGGTAAGTTTTGGACTAATACGGTAACTTAAGCCAAAGCGATTATCTGGATTAACTTCATACACAACACCAACAATCCCACCTAATGCCCAACCATCAGCGTCAACATCTACTAGGCTGCCAATCTGTGGATTATCGCTGGTACGTGTCAGGGTTCCGCTACCATAAACAGCATCAATACCAAAACCAAAACTAAACTCATCATTCACTCGGTAAGACATACTGGTATTAAAATTGATCGTAACTACTTCTGTGTTACCGAGTAAATCTACTGGAGGTGGAAGAGGTACTGCATTACCGCTAATAGTAGGGGTTCTGTTTGCCAAGTCACCTAAATCGGTGCCAGTGCCGTAGTTACTAAATACCGCAACACCAAACGCCATTTTGTCGTTAATTGGATTGATGTAATAAAAATTGGGGATAACTTTTGCTTCTGCAGCCTTATGCTCACTACCAAAAGCAACGTCTTGTCCGGCAAAATTGCCTTCTACATCAGATACTGATACATCAATATCTGCATAAACAACACCTAAAGATAGCGCTGTTTCATCAAAAAGAGCCATCGCTGCAGGGTTACGAGATAGAACCGATGCGTTGTCAGCAATAACGGCATCACCCGCCATTGCACGACCAATACCAGTAGCAGATTGGCTGTTTAACTGAAAACCGGCAGCTGATACTTGTACACTGAGTAAGCCTACCGCGGTAGCAATGAGGGTCTTGTGGCATTTGTTCATTATTATGTCCCATTTAATATTACCGTTTTTGCACAAAATTTATTCACTTTATACATTTGACGGTCAAAATTTAGGGCATAGTAGGTAAATGTGACTAATGCAACAACTCCGACCAGATGTTAGTTGTTGTTAATATTAAGTTAATTCTATTTTTTAATGGTGAAGTAGGTGTTTGATAGCATGGCAATATATGTAAATTTTAGAGCCTATTTCTACAGTCATTACTACACGGGGAGCTTAAGTTAAATTTTATTCATAGTGGATTTTAGAGAATAAAACATGAGGTTTATCGAAGATTGTGAGTTCATTCGCTTGTTTTGATAATCGATTTTAAGGTTGATAACTCAACCTTAAAATCATAGAGGTTGAGTTATCAAAATTGCTATCTATATAGGCATTTATTCGAGTTTATTGTGTTTTTAAAGATTCACGGAAGGCGACAAAATCGGCGATTGTTTTCTGCGTTGGTGGTGATATTTTACTGACAATAACGCCTACAAACAATGCGAACGTAAATCCCGGGACGATTTCATATAACTCAAAAATACCGCCAGTCATTTGTTTCCAAATTACAACGGTTAAAGCACCCACTAGAATTGTTGATATTGCACCATTACGGCTATAACCTTGCCAAAATAGTGACAATAACACCACGGGACCAAACGCAGCGCCAAACCCAGCCCATGCATAACTGACGAGTCCTAACACGCTGCTTTCAGGATTAAGTGCCACAACACCTGCTACTAGGGCAATGGCAATAACGCCAATACGGCCTACTAACATCAGTTCTTTGCTACTGGCTTGTGGACGTAACCATTTGAGGTAAAAGTCTTCCGTGATGACACTAGAACAAACCAGTAATTGTGAATCAATAGTACTCATGATGGCAGACAGAATCGCAGCAATCAGCAAACCGCCAATCCAAGGGTTAAATGCAGCATGGGCTAAATGAATAAAGACGGTTTCTGAGTTTTCAAGCGGCTCTGCGGCAAAATAAAGGCTACCAGCAATACCAGTGGCTAAGGCGCCGACTAGCGACACTATCATCCAACTCATGGCGATTCGACGAGATAGCACCAAATCTTTTGGACTGCCGATAGCCATAAAACGAGACAAAATATGCGGTTGACCGAAATAACCTAATCCCCAAGCCAATAGCGACACTAGCCCAATAACCGTCGTTTTTTCGTTAATAAATGACAACATGGCAGGATCAATTTGTTTGAAACTTGCTTGGGTGTCGGGTTGGCTGAATATTGCTATAGGTACAATTAATAGTGCAATTAACATTAGGCAGCCTTGAAAGAAGTCAGTCCAACTGACGGCAAAGAATCCACCTACAAAGGTATAAGACACAATGATGAATGAACCGATCAATAAGGCTAGGTTGTAATCAAGACCAAATACTTTTTCGAATAGTATCGCGCCACCCACCATGCCTGAAGAAGCATAGAAAGTGAAAAAGATCAGGATCGTTAATGCCGAAACCAATTTCAATAGTCCATGAGAGTCATTAAAACGATTTTCAAAAAAATCGGGTAACGTCAAAGAATTATTGGCAACTTGGGTATAAATTCGCAGTCGTTTTGCAACAAATAACCAATTAAGCCACGCACCAAACACTAACCCAAATCCAATCCAGGCTTCACCTAAACCACTTAAATACACCGCGCCAGGTAAGCCTAATAACAACCAACCAGACATATCTGATGCGCCAACACTTAACGCTGTTACTGCGGGCCCCATTTTGCGACCACCGAGAAT
>NZ_JACJFI010000199.1 GCF_014164505.1 Shewanella sp. SG41-4
GAAGTAGTAGTGGATGATATCGAAATGAAGTAGTAGTGGATGTTATCGAAATGAAGTAGTAGTGGGCGTTAATTAAATGACGTGCGAGTGGGTTCCTAATGCCTTGTGGTAGCGATCCTTACTTCACAGCCCGTCATCCTCGAATGCTTTTATCCCAGCTCAGAAACGCTACTGTGAGGGGTATAGCATTTTTGCCTTTGCTCTTTTTAAAGCAACAAAAAAGCCAGCATAGTCACCCAAGCTGGCTTTTAAATCATTCGCGGGGTTAACCCACTAATAACGTTTTACGCTTTATATTTACGCATTACTAACGTTGCGTTAGTACCACCAAAACCAAAGCTATTGCTCATGATGGTGGTTAATTCTGCTTTGCGCATTTCACGAACTACTGGCATGCCAGCGGCTTTTTCATCTAGGTTGTCAATGTTAATGCTTGGAGCAATAAAACTGTCTTCCATCATGATTAAGCTGTAAATCGCTTCATGAACACCCGCAGCACCTAAAGCATGACCAGTCATTGATTTAGTTGATGCGATTGGAGGCATGTTATCGCCAAACACTTCGCGCAATGCTTCAAGTTCACGCATGTCACCTACAGGAGTAGAAGTACCATGAGTATTGATGTAATCAACTGGCGTATCAACATCAGCTAATGCCATCTGCATACAACGTACGGCACCTTCTCCAGACGGAGCAACCATGTCGTAGCCATCAGATGTGGCACCATAACCAACAATCTCAGCATAGATTTTCGCGCCACGTGCTAAGGCATGTTCTAATTCTTCAACAACAACAATTCCGCCGCCGCCAGAAATAACAAAACCATCACGATCTGCATCATAAGTACGTGACGCTTTTTCAGGCGTGTCATTGTACTTAGTCGATAGTGCGCCCATAGCATCAAAGCCCATGGTAAGTGTCCAATCGACTTCTTCAGCACCACCAGCAAACACCATATCTTGCTTACCCATTTGGATAAGTTCAACGGCATGACCAATACAATGAGCTGAAGTGGCACAAGCTGAACTGATTGAATAGCTCGTCCCTTTAATTTTAAATGGTGTCGCCAAGCAAGCACTTGCAGTACTAGACATAATACGAGGCACTATATAAGGGCCTACTCGCTTAACACCTTTTTCACGAAGTGTATCAGCAGCCTGAACTTGGTTTTTTGAAGAAGCGCCACCCGTACCAGCAATCAACCCGACACGAAAATTAGAATATTGCTCTTCAGTTAAATTAGCATCAGCAATCGCTTCCTGCATAGCAATGTAAGCATATGCAGCAGCATCGCCCATAAAGCGTAGAGCTTTACGATCGATATGGTCAGCTGGGTTCATTTTAATGTCACCCCAAACTTTGCTACGTAATTGCATTTCTTCAAACTGTGCCGAGTGAGTAATACCGCTACGACCCGCTTTAAGTGACTCAGTCACTTCTAGCTTGTTATTACCGATACTTGAAACAACACCCATTCCGGTGATCACGACTCTTTTCATTTTTATGCTATCCATTTGGTACATGTCGGTACTTAATTGCGGCAATCATAGCTGCTTTGTTGCAATTAAGTGGTCAGCTTTCCATAAACGCAGGTAAAATAATGCCAAGTTATCGGCCCTGAGTAAAATATTTTGAATAAAACACCTTTAAAATCTGTATTCCCAAATTTACACGAATTACATAGTTGTGAATTACTGGGCAACAACGTCAATCAAAATAGCCGATATTTCCACATTGTTAAGCAGTATATCGCCGAAGTATTGCAAAGCAGTGACGATAAAATAGTAGCCACAAATACTCAACCACATTTGTTAACCCTAGGCCAACTAGGTTTTGGCGATGGCCACGAAATACTATTGCTACTGGCAGCCTTACAACAGGCTAACCTGCAAAACCCTTTAAAACAGCAACAAACTCGAATTCACATCAGTGTATTTGAACAAAACCCGATAAACCGTAAGCAACTAGAACAAAAATGGCAACAACAAGGGCTACTTGATTCAGACCATTATTTATTCGATTTTGCCAAAGCATTACTCAATAGTGAAATTGCAGCCATCGAAGGTTGCCAACGGCTGGGTTTACTTCAAAACCAATTTATCATTGACCTGTATCAAGGTTCGCCACTAGCGCAAGCCAAAACTATTGCCACGCCTAATAAACAGAGGATAACACATTGGTTTGCCCTACCCCATACGAGCCAAGAGGTTCATTCGGATCATTATTTTAATCAAGCTTCACTTTGGCAATATGGTCGGCTAAGTGTTGATAATGTGACATTTTTAGCGGCTAGCACCAATGACGACGATATCGCCCCTATTATCAAAAAGCAACTAGCACTATGCGGTTTTTTATCAACCACATTGTCCAAATCCAATGATGACATTGCCATCGCAGAACGTAACGCACTAAGACAACAACTACAGCAGCAATTTGCTTACAACCCGTTGCCAACGTTACATTCTAATAACAACAGCCCTATCGCTATTATAGGCGGAGGTATCGCTTCTGCAAGTCTTGCTTTGTCTCTGGCCGAGCGCGGCAAAGATGTGATTATTTATTGCAAAGATGACACATTAGGACAAGGCGCATCTGGTAACAAACAAGGTGCCATTTATCCCCTACTTACCCCAGAAAATGGCTCGTTAAGTCAATTTTTTCAACAAGCTTTTCTATACAGTCGACGCAGAATTCAGGCATTAGTTGATAATGGTTATGATATCGGCCATCAGTGGTGCGGTGTATTACATACTGGGTTCGATCAACGCAGCCAAACAAGACTGGATAAAATAATTAATGGTCAAGCGTGGCCAAGTGAAATCGCTTTTGCGGTAAATCCAAACCAAGCCACACAACTTGCTAGCGTCGAGATTGATAAATCTGGATTTTATTACCCTCTGGGAGGCTGGGCTTGTCCGTTTGAATTCGCACAAGCAAGCATTACCAAAGCACAAACGTTAACCAAAGTTCGCGTTATCTATAATAGCGACATAAGCTCACTTGAATCACACTCATCCGGCTGGCAACTGTTTAGTGCCGGTGATAATAGCCCTATCGCAACACACCAACAGGTCGTCATCGCCTCTGGCGCTCAACTCACCCAATATAAGCAAACAACAAGCCTGCAAATCACCGGTTTTAGAGGTCAAGTTAGCCATGTACCATCGCAAGGTGAACTGGCACAGCTTAATACTGTTATCTGCGCTAATGGTTATTTAACGCCACAACATAAGCAATTGCATTGCGTTGGGGCAAGTTATGTAAAAGACCCACAGCATCTTGATTTCTGCCCGATAGAGCAGCATGAAAACAGCCTTAAAATGCAACAAAGCTTTCCTAATTCAAACTGGCCTAACGATATTGATGTTTCAAACAATGATGCCAGAGTCGGCGTAAGGATGGTCAGTCGCGATCATTTCCCGGTAATGGGTTGTGCGCCTGATGTTGAAGCGTTGTTTACACGTTATGCAGTTCAACAGCAATCGAAAGACAAACCCAGTCTATGGCAACGTTATTGGCAAACCACACCTGCACCAATTTATGACGGTTTATATGTGTTAGGAGGACTCGGTTCTCGCGGCCTAAGCTCAGGCCCACTGGTCGCAGAATGCTTAGCAGCAAACCTATGCGGCGAATTGTCACCATTAAGCTTAGAGTTACAAGCACTACTCAGTCCCAACAGAATGTGGATGCGTAAACTGCTTAAAGGCAAGGCGTTGATGTGAAAGAAAATATGTAAAACGGTGACAAGCGATGTAAAACAAGAGATAGAGCGATAACAAAAAAGATTAAAATGATAGCAAGCGATGAAAATTTAAAAAAACATTTAAGCTATATCCCCGATAAAACGTTCGAGGATAACGGAAATGGACATTAAAAATGACGGAAATGAGCCATTGAGGGGGCGGTGGTAGATATTTGAGCCTGTAAAATTATTACAGTGTTATTATTAACTATCATTTGCAGTGATATTTGCGTATTAGACTCGTTTTGTGTTGCATAGATATCGCAACTGGCTTGTTTTGCCATTGGTGTTTTCTGCTGTGTGTATTGCCAATATCACTGACAGTTTATTTACCGCTGATTTATTTAAGCAAATTGAGCAGCGTTATGGTTCGGACCGTGTAGAAGACTTTAGCGACTGGCGCGACACTATTAATGAAGGCATTACGCTAACGGATTACGACAGGCTACATTTAGCCAATCAGTTTGCTAATCGGCGGATACGTTTTGTGAGTGATAGTGATCATTGGCATAAAAGTGACTATTGGGCTGCACCGCTTGAATCATTAGGCACTAAAGGTGGCGATTGTGAAGACTTTGCCATATTTAAGTATTTTACCTTAAAAGCCATGGGCGTTGATGAAAGCAAAATGCGCTTGATGTATGTGCGTGCGTTATTAATTAACGAGCCGCACATGGTATTGATTTATTTTGAAAACCCAAAGGCGATGCCTTTGGTATTAGATAATTTAAAAACCAAAATTTTACCCGCTAATCAACGCCGTGATTTAAAGCCTGTTTATTCTTTTAATGGTCAAGGGTTATGGTTGGCAAAAGCACAGGGGTTAGGCAGTACTAAACCCACTAGTGGCGGCACAAAAAGTTGGACTGATTTAGTCACTCGAATTGAAAATGGCGAGTAATCGTTACAAAAGGAACTGGAGCAATAAATGTTTACAAAAGGAATGTCTTTGCGACTTCAGCTGTACTTACTAATAGGTTTTTTATCTATTTTTAGCTTTGGTGCTGCGTTGTATAATAACGTGTCAAACATGCGAGGTTATCTAAACGAGCAGTTGGCGTCTCATGCACAAGGGGCTGCGCATAGTTTAGGATTATCTATATCACCTTATATGGATGAAGAAGGTTTGGTGATTGCCGAGACCATGACCAATGCTATTTTTGACTCGGGTTATTATCAACACATTATATTTACCGATCTTGACGGTAAAGTGTTATTTGAGCGTACTAATCCTCAAGGTAATTTTGCGGTACCGCAATGGTTTATGAGTTGGTTTACACTGCACCCTCCGGTAATGACCAGTGAGGTGAGTGACGGCTGGCGTATTGCAGGTAAGTTAGAGGTGCAGTCGCATGCTGGTACCTCCTATAAAAGCTTATGGGATCACGCGGTAAACAACTTAAGCTCTTCACTATTTCAACTTGTTATTGCACTGTTATGTGCTTACTTTATTTTAAAAGCGGTATTAACCCCATTAAGCAGTATTGAAAAACAAGCTGAGTCGGTTATTCAAAAGCGCTTTGAGCTTAATCCTATTAAGCCTTTTACCTCTGAGTTACGCACATTAGTTAATGCGATTAATCGCATGATTGAGAATATTCAACGGTCTTTTAACGAGCAAACTAAGTTAGCAGAAGAGTTATCGCGTGAGGTTTATATTGACTCGCATACTGGATTGCCTAATCGCAGAGCATTATTGAAACAGTTTGAGTCTATTCAGGCTGAATATGAAATGCATGGTAATCGGTTTTATTTAGGTTTGTTGTCGATGACCTCTTTAAAACAGGTGAATGACGATGATGGTTATGGCAGTGGTGATGACTATATTTTATCTGGCGCACAACTTTTTAGTAAACAGATGAATAGCTTATCTGAGGCGACTTTATACCGTATCTCGGGTTCTGAGTTTGCGTTTTTAAGCTTACTGACTGAGGATGCAGCTAAAGAAATTGATCAGCAAATAGCAGCCAGTATTTTGATTGAAAGCTCGTCGCGCTATAGTAACGGCTTTGCAAAACATAGCCTCACCCGCGTGAACTATCAAGAAGACTTTGCTGACGTGGTTATGCGTTTAGATAACCAGCTAGTGCAAAATCAGTATGCCGATAATCTCAAGGGATTGGTTTCTGCTAAGGGAATGCAAAAGAATCATTCACGTGAAGAATGGGTTGGTATTTTGACTCAGTTCACGCAGTATTTTAAAGACGAAATCAACCATTCTCGTAGTAAAGATTTTGCGATCAAATGTATTCCGTTAGATAAAATATTCGATTTAATGTTGCAACCGGTAGTGGATGAAAATCAGACCATTTTGTATGTTGAATCATTTGTACGATTTAAAATAGCGGGTGAAACATTATCGACTTTAGATGTGTTTGCCATGGCAGAAAGACTGGGCGTGCTGCAAGACCTTGAACAAGCTGTTGTGTGTTTTATTTTTTATAAACTTCAACATATTGAACACACGCGTGTGGCGATTAATATTAGTAATCGTGCGCTGCATAATCCGGTATTTACCGATTGGTTATTTGATTTATACCAAAAATTGCATAAATCGCTTCCACCACTTTTGTATGAATTTAACGAGTCTGGCGCGATGCTTTCGCTTGAATCGACAGAGAAATTTATAAGCCGAGCGAAACAATTGGATATTGATATTGCCATTGAACGTTTTGGTTCAAGTTTAAGTTCGTTTTGCTATATCAGAAACTTAAACATTGATTATATTAAAATTGATCCTAGTTATGTACGTGATATTGCTCAAGCTGATACACGCTTCTTTGTCCAAACGGTGATTCAAATTTGTCATGGTATTGGTATTAAAATCATCGCTCCACAAGTAGAGTCAGCGGTTATAGGTGAGCATTTTTCACTGATGAACATTGATGGCTTACAAGGTAATGGATTATATGCTGTGCGAAATTTCAGTACAATCATCCCGGCTAACGCAACAAGTAAATGGATCAGTGCATTGCAGTTGAACTACTTTAGTAATTCACCACTTCACGAGGCAGAATAGTGCGCAAAAATAAATTAACCTTGTTATTAGTTTCAGTATTATTGACAGCGGGCATGTCTGCCGGTGCTATAGCTGAAGAAACGTTAACAGCTAGTACTCAGAATGCACCAGTATCGGAAGCTGCTACACAATTAGCTAATACGTTTATTGCTGCAAATGGCGATGAAGCACTGATTATCGAAGCGATTCAAGCTGCTGTTGCTGCAGGTATGACTCCTGATGATATTTTAGCGGTTGCGATTGCTAACGGTATTGACCCAGCAATTGTTGCTGCACACCTTGAAGAATTACAAACTGCTGCAGGCGGCGCATTTGGTGCTGCACCCGCTCCAGGTGGCCCAGGCTTCGGCGGCGGCTCAGGCGGCGGTGGTACAATATCTGGTAACTAATCGTATACTTGCTTGTTGAAGAATAATGAAAGCCCATTAAATTGGGCTTTTTTGTGGGTGTTTGTCAGCCGTCATCCTTGAATGCATTTATCAGGGATTCAGGTGTTTTTCTATAGCCCGTCATCCTCGAATGCTTTAATCCCGGCTCAGAAACACTACCGGGACGGATCCAGGTGTTTTTCTATAGCCCGTCATCCTCGAATTTTTTTATCGGGGATCCAGGTGTTTCATTTGATTTTTACTTTCAAGCTTAAAAACAACACCTGGATTCCGGCTCAAAAGCATTACCGGAATGACGTAGTTTGGGGGAGCATTAGTTATATGACGAGTGGGTGGATTGCCGTTATGGCGAAATAGCGCGCATTACTTCCCCCCGCACGTCATCCTCGAATGCTTTAATCCCGGCTCAGAAACACTACCGGGACGGATCCAGGTGTTGTCTTGGATTATTGTGGCTTTAAAAGCATTAACACCTGGATTCCGGCTCAAAAACATTACCGGAATGACGTAGTTTGGGTGTGCATTACTTGAATATCGAATTACTTGTATAGCGAAATAGTGAGTATTACTTCCCCCCGCACGTCATCCTCGAATGCTTTAATCGGGGATCCAGGTGTTGCTTTAAAGGCACGTCATCCTCGAGATCTCTTATCCCGGCTCAGAAACACTACCGGGACGGATCCAGGTGTTGCCTTGGATTATTGTGGTTTTAAAGCATTAACACCTGGATTCCGGCTCAAAAGCATTACCGGAATGACGTAGTTTGGGGGAGCATTAGTTATATGACGAGAGGGTGGGTCCATATATGACGAGTGGGTGTGCATTACTTTGCCCTCGCCCGTCATCCTCGAGATCTCTTATCCCGGCTCAGAAACACTACCGGGACGGATCCAGGTGTTTCATTTGATTTTTACTTTCAAGCTTAAAAACAACACCTGGATTCCGGCTCAAAAGCATTACCGGAATAATGAGATGGACCCACCCTTCTAATCGGCTTCATAGTGAGCCATGATAAGTTTGTACACTTTATCAACAAAGGGCGGGTCCGAATATGAAGATT
>NZ_JACJFI010000019.1 GCF_014164505.1 Shewanella sp. SG41-4
CCGAACAAAATACCATCGACAGTCTTACCGGTGTAAAAAACCGAAGTGCTTTTGATCGCCGCTTAATTGCCGAAGGCAGGATTAGTCGTCGTCAGCAGACGTCTATGTCTTTGTTAATGATTGATATTGATAAATTTAAAAATATAAATGATCAACACGGTCACCTTACCGGCGACTACGCCATAAAAACGATTGCCAGTACACTATGTGAATACGTAAAACGTCCAACAGATCTCGTATCACGTTTTGGTGGTGAAGAATTTGCTATTATTTTACCTTGTACAGATATAGATGGTGCCATGTTGGTTGCGGAGCAAATTCGCCAAGCAATCAGTGAACTTACCATAGTGCATAATGGTCATACGATACCTGTAACAGTCAGTATCGGTGTCAGTGAAACGATTATCGACAGTGATGAGCATCCAATGCTATTACTAGAACAAGCAGATAAAGCCCTGTACCAAGCCAAACGCAGCGGCCGAAACAAAGTCTGCTATTACCCGCTCGAAACAGACGAGATCTAAACCAGGAGTCGAAATTGAATATTATTACCAGTGCCTTTCCACAGCGCAGAATGCGCCGCATGCGTAAACATGAATTTAGCCGTCGTTTAATGTCTGAAAATACGTTAACAGTTAACGATCTCATCTATCCGATGTTCGTGTTAGAAGGTTTTCAACGTTCAGAAAAAATTGCTTCAATGCCAGGCATTGAGCGTTTTTCGGTTGACCTATTATTAAAAGAAGCCGCAGAGCTTGTAGAACTAGGTATTCCGCTCATTGCATTATTCCCAGTTACACCTGCGGATAAAAAGAGTTTACTTGCGGAAGAGTCGTACAATCCAGATGGATTAGTACAACGTGCTGTACGTGAATTAAAGCAAGCATTTCCACAGCTTGGCATCATGACCGATGTAGCCTTAGATCCCTACACGACTCATGGTCAAGACGGTATTATCGATGATACTGGCTATATCTTAAATGACATCACAACAGAGATTTTAGTTAAACAAGCGTTATCGCATGCTGCTGCAGGTGCTGATATTGTCGCACCATCAGACATGATGGACGGTCGTATTGGAGCCATCCGCAAAGCCCTTGAAGAAAATGGCTTTGTGAATACTCAGATCATGGCATATTCCGCTAAGTATTCATCAAGTTATTATGGTCCTTTTCGGGACGCTGTCGGATCGGCTAGTAATTTAAAAGGTGGCAATAAACACAGCTACCAAATGGATCCAGCCAATAGCGATGAAGCATTACACGAAGTGGCACTGGATATCCAAGAAGGCGCCGACATGGTAATGGTTAAACCTGGAATGCCTTATTTAGACATAGTCCGCCGTGTCAAAACCGAATTAGCAGTGCCAACATTTGCTTATCAAGTCAGCGGTGAGTACGCCATGCACATGGCTGCAATTCAAAACGGTTGGTTAGCAGAAAAAGCCATTGTAATGGAATCATTACTTTGCTTTAAGCGCGCTGGTGCAGACGGTATTTTAACCTACTTTGCCAAACGCGCAGCTCAGTGGCTTAAAGAACAAAACTAATAAACCTGCTGTATTGAGTGGTTATTAAGCCAATCCATTAGGGTTGGCTTTTTTATTTTGGCACTGCGTACCACGTCGATTTCAATTCAATTGCGAATGGGGATAAGTCACATCCCCCCCCATTATCGTGATCAGCTCTACATCATAGCTCCTAGCCTCTTAACAGCCCGGTTTAAGCATGCTTGAATACATTTTGGAACAGTATTTTCTTCTTAAGCGAGACATTATCATGCACAATAACGTTAGAACATTATTGGCAACAACAGCACTCTTTTTCAGTACCCAAATGCTGCCTATGGCCGCATTTGCGAATTCAGGTTGTGCATTTGAAAAAGATCAACAAGGCTTTATGGCAACATGCAGCGAGGAGAAACAAGAAGTGATTTTAACTGGCGTAATCCAACCACAAACTCTAACAACCGAATTACCAGGCTATACTGAAGGGTTCACTAATTATCAAGTTGATGCGCAAGCAATCGATGTGCTCAAAGCCATTACAGAACCGACGCAAATAGTCGTGATTATTGGCACTTGGTGCCCAGACTGCCACCGCGAAACACCACACTTTATGCGAATTATTGAAGCGGCAGCCAATCCCAACATTGAGGTTGAATACATTGGTGTCGATCGAAGTAAACAGGACCCAGAAGGTTTAGCGGCAAAATATGCATTCAGCCGAATTCCAACGTTTATCGTTAAGCAGCAAGGCAAAGAGCTAGGCCGTATCGTTGAACGTCCTCAAGCCACATTGGAAGCCGATTTAGTTGAGATTTTAAAGTAGTTATGTAAAGTACATTTTAAAATACATAAAGTAATTACTTTATCGTCAAAAAAATAGGTCGCCATTGGCGACCTATTTTTTATTGCGCTTATGTCTGCGACTATGTCGATACTTTAGTCGCTATACGATCGGCTAATAGTTGTAATACGCCTTCGCGAAGTGCACCACCAGCAAGATGTAAGCGGTCAATAGATAAGCTTTCAAATAAGGCAATTAAAATCGCCACCCCGGCGGCAAAAGTTGGTGCTTGTTCAGCAGTTAGACCCGCTATGCCACTCAAACTTGCATCACTTTGTGACAAAATATCATCACGAAAGCCATTCAAAATCTCAAGAGTAATAATTTCAGAGCACTGTCGGTGTTGTAATACAGACACCACAGATTGCACTGCGCCAGATGCACCAAGTACACTCTGCCAATCAAGGGTTAATAGTTGCTCTCGATACTCAGCTAACATGATATCGACGTAATCAATGGCTTGGTCAAAGTCGAGACTTTGTAATGGATAATGGTTAAAAAACCGTTGATTAAACAACACGCAGCCCATAGGCAAGCTAGTTTTAAATAATACATCGTTACCGTCGCCAATAATAAACTCGGTACTGGCACCACCAATATCAATCACTAACCGGCGCCCCTCACCTTTAGTGGTGGCCACCATACCTTGATAAATAAGTTCAGCTTCGCGCAACCCCGAAATGACCTCGATTTGATGCTGCAATATTGGCATCGCTCGCTGGTGAAATTCATCGGCATTACGAATAACACGCAAAGTAGCTGTAGCAAATACAGCCACATTAGCACTATCAATATGGTGCTGCGCTAACATGTCGGCAAACATGGCTAAGCATTCTAAACCACGCTGCATGACATGTTCAGACAATATGCCGTCATCACCTATACCTTCGGCAAGACGAACTTTGCGTTTATATTTAGCGATAACAATCGGTTTATTACCAACTGAATTAGCCACTAACATATTGAAACTGTTAGAACCTAAAGTTATCGCCGCATACGGCTGAGATACAGTTAACAATGGCATTGACTATGGTCTACGAGTCCTATGACGTGGAGGACGCGAAGTATTTCCACCACTACGATGCGCACCTTTACTTCCACCATCACGAGTCCGAGATGTAGGAGGTTTACGATGAATACGCGCCGGAGGCGGAATATCATCTAATAGTGCATCTTTATCATAATTAGACACCGGAATTGAATGGTTAATATAGGTTTCAATTTCAGGTAAATTCAGTGCATATTCTTCACAAGCAAAACTGACTGAAATACCTTTCTGTCCCGCTCGACCAGTTCGGCCAATACGATGCACATAATCTTCACAATCATCAGGTAAATCATAGTTATATACGTGTGACACATCAGAGATATGTAACCCGCGAGCGGCTACATCTGTCGCCACTAAAACATCGATATCACCAGAGGTAAATTGCTCAAGAATGCGAATACGCTTCTTTTGCGGAACATCGCCGGTTAACAAACCTACACGATGACCATCACCTTCTAAATAAGACCACAACTTTTCACAGCTGTGTTTTGTGTTCGAAAACACAATCGCTTTATCTGGCCAATCTTCTTCGATTAGGCTCAGTAATAAACGCATCTTATCTTCCATCGACGGATAGAAAATTTCCTCTTTAATGTTTTTAGAGGTTTTTTCTAATGGCTCGATTTCAACTTTTTCAGGATCATTCATGTGATCGTATGCTAATTCCTGCACTTTCATTGAAAGTGTGGCAGAAAACAACATATTCAAGCGTGACTTAGCATCAGGCATTCTGCGGAATAAAAAGCGAATGTCTTTAATAAAGCCAAGATCAAACATACGGTCGGCTTCATCAAGTACAACGGCTTGAATGTGGCTTAGACTGATGACACCTTGACGCACATAATCAATAATACGTCCGGTGGTACCAATCAGAATATCAACGCCTTTGTCTAAAACAGCACGCTGAGTTTCATAGCTTTCGCCGCCGTAAACAATACCGACTTTTAATCCTGTGTGTGCCGCTAATAACTTGGCATCTTTAGCAATCTGAATTGCTAATTCGCGTGTTGGCGCCATAATAATAGCGCGGGGTTCGGTTGCTTTGCGACTCTCAGGTGCAGCAACATTGAGTAAGTGGTTAAACGTGGCCACTAAAAATGCCATAGTTTTACCGGTGCCGGTTTGGGCTTGTCCGGCAATATCTTTGGCATTAAGTAAAATAGGTAAAGATAACGCCTGTATTGGCGTGCAAAACTCAAAGCCGTTCTCGTTCAATGCCGCGAGTATTTCGGGCTTTAAAGGGAAGTCGGCGAATTTCTTGGTCGATAAATGTGTTTGGCTCATAGCACAAGCATACCTGTAGGGGTTGCAAAAAAAGATTCGATCGTTTGAAATAGCTACATTACTAAAACGGTCTCTTGAAAAGCTATTTAACTGACCCAATATACATGGTAAGCCATTAATAAACTAGCAATGGAACCAAATCTGGAGAACTACATGAGCGATAAAATTGTATACCTAAGCGATGACAGCTTTGAAAACGACGTATTAAAGTCTGAAACACCAGTATTAGTCGACTTCTGGGCTGAGTGGTGTGGTCCTTGTAAAATGATTGCGCCAATCCTAAACGACGTTGCTGAAGAGTACGCAGGCAAACTTACCGTCGCAAAACTAAACGTTGACCAAAATAACGTTTCACCAGCGAAATACGGCGTTCGCGGTATTCCAACCTTGTTAATGTTCAAAGGTGGCGAGCTAGTGGCAACCAAAGTTGGTGCATTATCAAAAACACAATTAAAAGAATTCATTGACGCTAAAATCTAAATAGAAATAGCCTAAAAATGTTAAACGGCACAAGTTTTAAACAATTTGTGCCGTATTTAGATTTTATTTACGCTAAATTTCTGGACGGCCAACACTTAAAGTGCTAATTTATTCATCAGATTTTTTCAATTAACCTCTTCTCGTTAAATCAATCATAAATTATCTTTTCAACCTTACTGATTGATTGCGGTAAGCTTCGTCGCGCAAAACAAGACTCCCATACATGAATTTAACAGAATTAAAAGACACGCCAATTTCGGATCTAGTTTCACTTGCTGAAAGCATGAATCTGGAAAATATGGCTCGTACCCGTAAACAAGATATCATCTTCTCAATTTTGAAAGCTCACGCTAAAAGCGGAGAAGACATCTTCGGTGGCGGTGTATTAGAAATCCTCCAAGACGGATTTGGATTTTTAAGAAGTTCAGATGGCTCATACCTTGCGGGTCCTGACGATATTTATGTTTCACCAAGCCAAATCCGTCGTTTTAATATGCGTACGGGTGACAGTATTTTTGGTAAAATCAGACCGCCAAAAGAAGGCGAAAGATATTTTGCATTGTTGAAAGTAAGTGAAGTCAACTTTGATAAACCAGAAAGCTCTCGCAACAAAATTTTGTTTGAAAACTTAACTCCACTTCATGCTGAAGAACGTCTTCGTATGGAACGTGGTAATGGTTCAACAGAAGATATCACCTCTCGTATCCTTGATCTTTGTTCTCCTATAGGCAAAGGCCAACGTGGTTTGATTGTAGCGCCGCCAAAAGCCGGTAAAACATTGTTACTACAGAGCATTGCTCAAAGTATTACTTATAACAACCCAGATGTGGTGTTAATGGTATTACTTATTGATGAACGTCCTGAAGAAGTAACTGAAATGCAACGCATGGTTAAAGGCGAAGTTATTGCTTCTACTTTTGATGAACCAGCCAGCCGCCACGTTCAAGTAGCCGAAATGGTTATCGAGAAAGCAAAACGTTTAGTTGAGCATAAAAAAGACGTAGTGATTTTGTTAGATTCTATTACTCGTTTAGCCCGTGCTTATAACACCGTTATCCCTTCATCGGGTAAAGTGTTAACCGGTGGTGTTGATGCTAACGCACTGCATCGTCCAAAGCGTTTCTTTGGTGCTGCACGTAACATTGAACACGGTGGCAGCTTAACCATTATCGCCACAGCCTTGGTTGATACAGGCTCGAAAATGGACGAAGTCATTTACGAAGAATTTAAAGGTACTGGTAACCAAGAGTTACACCTTTCTCGTAAAGCCGCTGAAAAACGCGTATTCCCAGCGATTGATTTCAACCGTTCAGGTACTCGTCGTGAAGAAAAACTAACGACGCCAGAAGAACTTCAGAAAATGTGGATTTTACGTAAAATCTTACATCCAATGGATGAAGTTTCAGCAATGGAATTCTTAATCGATAAATTGGCTATGACCAAAACTAACGAAGAATTTTTCACTGCAATGAAACGCGCTAAGTAATTCATTACCTAAACGCAAAGCAATCGCAAAAATGCCGCTAATTTAGCGGCATTTTTTATGTCTAAATAACGATACGCTATGACTAAGATTTAGAACAGACTAGGTCCTGCTAGTTCGCTTCGCGGCGATAAATGCAGTAGCATCTTGCCTTTGCCGCTTGCTATCGCTTGTTATCATTCACTGCTTGTTACCACTCTGCCCGTCTTTAAAGCTTTAGCTCGTATAGCCTCTAGCAGCGCTCTAGCATCTAGTTTTTCCGCTGTTATCATTCGCAGCTTGTTACCGCTCAGCCCGTCTTTAAAGCCTTAGCTCCTACAATCTCTAGCAGTGAAGCGCTCTAGCATGTAGTTTTCCGCTTCTATCGTCTGTTATCGCTTTACCATTCGTTATCGCTGTTCTCCCCCCTAAACTGATGCCATTTTCCGGCGTAAATAGGCAATTTGCTGCATATGCGGTAAATCTTTCGGGCAAGTATCTTGGCAGCCGAGTAACGTCATGCAACCAAACACGCCATCTTGATTACCTATCACATGGTAAAAATCATCTGCACTGCGAGTATCACGACTGTCTAGTTCAAAACGGGCTATTTTCATCATACCCACGGCACCAACAAAAGTTTCACGCATTTGCTTAGTCGCACAGGCAGAAACACATACACCACATTCTACGCACCGCTCTAACTCATAAAGTTTAGTGGCTTCCTCTGGTGACATCGGTGTTTCGATACGATGAATATCATTATCCGCACCATCAGGATGTAACCACAGCGCTAAACGCTCAGCTAATTCGCGCATAAATTTGCCGGTATTTACCGATAGATCACCAATCAACTCAAAGCCAGGTAATGGCATAAGCTTAATATGTCCATCAGGATAATTGGCCGTTAACGTTTTGCACGCTAAGGTAGGTTTACCATTGATAACCATGGCACAACTGCCGCAAATACCAGCACGGCAAACAAAATCAAATTGCAACGAAGGGTCATGAATTTCACGCAATAGATTCAAGGCAATAAACACCGTCATTCCAGGTGTTTCGGTAAGGCTATAGTTGACCATTTTCGGTTTATCACCACGCTCTTGTGGGTCATAACGAAAAATAGAAAAGGTTAACATACGTGCTTGGCTCATATTACTTTACTCCAGTCACAGCGATGGTGTTCGCTAAGACATCGGTTAGTCGCTGGTTAAGAGGTTTATACTCTTCGGGTAACTCAAAAGGCATTAATGCCGCTTGCTTGGTGAACCTGTCGGCATCGTCACCGAGTTCCGCCAGAATAGCTTCAATCTGTTGCTGACGTTTTAGCGTATCAGCATGGACAATCGTATTATTAACGCCATAACCACGATACCCAGGCGGTAACTCCATTTGCATCACGTCCAGCGCTTCATAGCTCAGTTGTGGACGTAAGCTATCAACATCTGGCCAGACTGATAATGTGCGGTTTAACCAGTCTTTATCATTGCGTTGTGGATAATCTTCACGAGAATGTGCGCCACGACTTTCGGTGCGGGCATAAGCTCCGCATGCTACCGTCAGTGCAACCTTAAGCATCTTTTTAACTCTTAATGCTTCAACTAATTCAGGATTAGCGTGACGTTTTTTACACTTTAAGCCGATATTTTTTGAGCGTTCAAGTAATTCAGTTAACTGATTAACAGCCAATTCAAGCTCTGGGCCATTACGAAAAATCCCCACATAATCCATCATGATTTTTTGCATCGCGGCTTTAAGTTTAAATGGATCTTCAGTGCCTTCGCCCTCAATTAACTGATCAACTTCAGCTTGTAACTGCTGGCCAAACTGCGCAATTAAATCAGTATCAATAACCAAGCTATTTTGTTCGCCAAAATCGGCAACATACTTGCCGATAATCATTCCGCCAACAACTGTTTCTGCCAAGGAGTTGCCACCGAGCCTATTAAAGCCGTGCATGTCCCAGCAAGCTGCTTCTCCAACACTAAACAATCCTGATAATTGCGGACTCTCTCCGTTAGGTTTAGTCCGAATGCCACCCATAGAATAATGCTGAGTTGGCCGAACTGGGATCCACTCTTTTACTGGATCGATGCCAAGAAAGTTCTCACAAATTTCTTTCACTTCACGCAGATTGGTCTCGATGTGCTTTTGACCTAATAAGGTAATGTCTAACCATAAATGCGGCCCATAAGGACTATTGACCCCCTTACCTTTGCGGATATGCTCGGTCATTCTACGAGATACCACATCGCGAGAAGCTAGCTCTTTTTTATCTGGCTCATAATCAGGCATAAAACGGTAACCGTCTTTATCGCGCAGTACTCCACCGTCTCCTCGACAGCCTTCGGTAGTTAAAATACCCACAGGAACAATAGCCGTTGGATGAAACTGTACCGCTTCCATATTGCCCAGCGTCGCGACGCCAGTCTCTAACGCCAACGCTTGGCCGATGCCTTCGCAAATAATGGCATTGGTCGACACAGCATAAATCCGCCCATAGCCGCCAGTGGCAATGGTGGTGGATTTAGCGATATAAGCACGTAACTCACCGCTAATTAAACAACGAGCAATAACCCCATGACAGCGATTGCCATCGTGGATAAGCGTTAATGCTTCCATCCGCTCATGCACAGGAATACCTAACGAAATCGCTTTATTATCGACGGCGTACAACAAAGAATGGCCGGTACCGTCTGCGGTATAACAGGTGCGCCATTTTTGGGTGCCACCAAAGTCACGCGCATTAATTAAGCCGTGAGCTGCTTCGGCCTCGGTAATGGTGACTTTTTCCGCATTAACAATTACTTGCCTGTCGCCTTTAGTCACTCGTGTCCAGGGTACGCCCCACAGAGCCAACTCTCTTACCGCTTTAGGTGCACAATGAGCAAACATTCTAGCCACAGTTTGATCGCAGCCCCAATCAGAACCTTTTACGGTATCTTGAAAATGTATGTCTTCGTCGTCATCGGTACCTTTAATGGTATTAGCTAAACTGGCTTGCATGCCACCTTGGGCAGCAACAGAGTGCGATCGCTTCGCGGGAACAAGCGATAACACCAAGGTATCGAGACCGCGCTCTTTTGAGGCTATCGCGACTCTTAACCCAGCCAGTCCGGCGCCAACTACCAAAGTGTCGGTATAAATAATTTTCATGTTAATTCCTTACAACGTCGACACATATGGCACTACAGGTAACGCCAAAGAGCGGCCAATAAAAATATAAGTCAGCAAACTCGCCACTCCTAACACCATTAAATACGCTAACAACACCTTAGCAAATTTGAGCATGGCAAAGCGTTGCTCAACCAAGCCCCATTTCACCACGACGCGATATAAACCAAAAACGCCATGCACTGCAACGACCGGTAATAGCAGGATATATAAAGCCCAAGCATTAAGGTGGTACACCCGTTCAGCAGAAAGATGTGGGCCTATTTCTGGATTGGTTATCATGGTGAATAAGTGTGTTGGTACGAGGAAAAACAACAAAAAACCGGTGATCATTTGCCAAAACCAGATTTTGGTATCTTCATGAGGTAAAAAACGCATTTGATTTCGTAAAGCTCGCCATTGTCCTATTTGAGTCGGAAAACGACGTAATGCAAATACCGCATGGATCAGCACAACCAATAACATAAAGCAGGAAAATATTTGTGTCACTAAAGGATAGCCATGGCCAGTTTCACTGAATATACCGCCTTCAAGAAACTGCGCCACTTGATAGAAGGCTTCTTTTCCAAACAAAATACTCGACTCAAAATGCAAATGCATCACCAGAAAAAGTCCCAGTAATACACCAGAAAGACTTTGTAGTTTATCCGCACGAGCAGCCCAAAGAGGGTGAGAAAAACCTTTATCGGTATTTACCGCACTGTCGGCTTTCTTTGGCAAAGATTTCGCAGCCATAAATCATCATATCCTGTCAGGTACAATAGCAAGTGTTGACCATATCAAGAGTTTTTGAATAGCGGCAATGAACAATGATCAAACCGTGATAATGTTCACCTATTAATAAGCGGGAGTTAGAAGCGGGTCACACAAACTAGAAAATAAAAACTCAAATAATACTGATAGTTAACTAAATATCGAAACCAGAATTCGGCAGGTAAAACAATAAAACGCTTTATCTTAAATGTGTTGTTACATTAATAATTGCTGGCAATATTGACGTAACTTATCGCGTAATAACAACATAACCGGAGTGACATTCTCGCGGCCAGGACAGATCAAGTTTAACGCAACGGATTCACCAACATACTCGGTAAGTATCGACACTAATTTACCTGTTTTCAAATCATCAGCAATATCCTGCGCGATTTTTACTATAAATGCAGCCGTAAAGGGTCCATTTTCGCCGAGCGAATTACCAATAAACTCTCTCCTAAACGAGCATCTTAAAATAACTTGGGTATAATAAGCGCCAATTTGATATTACTTTTACCACAGTTAGGAAAATCCCATGGCTTGGATCCAATTACGCATTCACACTCATCGCGATAACGCCGACTTGCTTGGCGACTTATTAATGGATCAAGGTTCACTTTCCATCACTTTTGAAGATGGCAAAGACGAACCTATTTTTGAACCCAAGTTAGGTGAAACGCCGCTGTGGCAAGATACCGTAATGATTGCATTATTTGATGCAGGCACTGACTTAGCACCCACTATCGAATTTTTAGAATCTATGCCATTTTTAGGTAAAGGTTTTACTCATAAAATTGAACAAGTCGAAGATAAAGACTGGATCCGCGAATGGATGGACAGCTTCCACCCGATCCAATTTGGTTCTCGCTTATGGATTTGCCCTAGCTGGCGTGAAATCCCAGATCCTACCGCGGTTAACGTCATTCTCGATCCAGGTTTAGCATTTGGTACCGGTACTCACCCTACCACCGCCTTATGTTTGGAGTGGTTAGACAGTCTTGATTTATCAAACCAAGAAGTCATCGATTTTGGTTGTGGTTCTGGCATTTTGGCCATTGCCGCCATCAAACTTGGAGCCAAAAAAGTGACTGGTGTTGATATTGATTATCAGGCTATTGAAGCTTCGAAAGCCAATGCTGAACGTAACGACGTAGTAGACCAATTGGCACTCTATTTACCAGAAGACCAACCAGCCAACTTACAAGCAGACGTATTAGTCGCCAATATTCTTGCTGGTCCATTAAAAGAACTAGCGCCGTTGATAGCTGAAAAAGTGAAAGTGGGTGGCAAACTCGCGCTATCAGGTTTATTACAAGAGCAAGCACAAGAAGTATCCGACTTCTACAGCCAATGGTTCATCATGGATCCAGTAAGCAACAAAGAAGACTGGAGTCGCTTATCAGGAATACGTAAGTAGTCTGCTTACAAGCCTAAAACGCACTCAATTATGACTATATAATGAGCTAATTGAGTGCGTAAATTCCCGTTTACAGGTTGTTAACATCAATAATTGACACTTGTATATAGCAAAAAGCCTCTCTGCAACACGCACCAGTGCTCAAAAATAGCCGAAAAATGTCATTTATTAGTCAAAGATGTGACGGCTAATAAAAGTCAAGCAAAAAAGTTGCATTTAGGTCATTTATTGACCTTTTCACGGCCGTAAAAAAGGGCTACTATAGCGCCCCTTTGGAGAGCAAGGTGAAGTCCGAAATGCAAATTGGCCCGTATCAACTGTCTAATCAGCTGATTGTGGCACCAATGGCAGGTGTCACCGATCAGGCCTTCCGAAATCTCTGTTTACGCTATGGCGCAGCTTTAGCCGTATCAGAAATGCTTTCATCGAATCCCGACGTTTGGGACAGCGACAAAAGCCGCCAGCGCATGATGCATTCTGGTGAAGAAGGTATACGCTCCGTACAAATAGCAGGTGCAGATCCTGATTTAATGGCTAATGCCGCTAAGTTCAACGTTGAACAAGGTGCGCATATCATTGATATCAATATGGGTTGCCCAGCAAAGAAAGTGAATAAAAAATTTGCTGGTTCTGCGTTAATGCAAAGCCCCAGCCTAGTAAAAGAGATTTTACAAGCCGTGGTTGCTGCAGTAGATGTGCCAGTAACGTTAAAGATACGTACAGGTTGGGAGCCTGAACATCGTAATGGTGTTGAAATAGCCCAAATTGCTGAAGATTGTGGCATCGTTTCGCTCGCCGTTCACGGCCGAACCAGACAATGCATGTACAAAGGCTTTGCCGAGTACGACACCATTAAAGCAATTAAACAAAATGTCTCAATTCCTGTTGTCGCCAATGGGGACATCGACACACCGGAGAAAGCCAAGTTTGTACTTGACTACACTGGTGCCGATGCCCTGATGATAGGAAGAGGTGCACAAGGACGGCCATGGATTTTTAAAGAAATCCTACATTATCTTGAAACAGGTAAAAAGTTAGCGCCAATTAAGGCAGAAGAGCAACGCAGTGTGATGCTTGAACACCTTAAGAAACTTTATGACTTATATGGCGAATACAAAGGTGTCCGATTTGCTAGAAAGCATGTCGGGTGGTACCTAAACCATGAGGAACAGCGCCAATTTCGTGCTGACTTCAATCGGCTTGAAACCGCTGCCCAGCAACATTCCCTCGTAGAATGTTATTTTGATGAATTAGTTTAGAATTTAATAAAGAGCAGAATAGAATGTTTGATCAGACAACTAACACAGAAGTTCACCAGCTTACCGTAGGCAAAATCGAAACAGCAAACGGCACTATCAAGCCGCAGTTATTACGTGACGCAGTTAAACGTGCCGTAACTAACTTCTTCTCTCAGTTAGACGGTCAGGAAGCTTCTGAAGTATATGAAATGGTATTGTGCGAAGTTGAAGCACCTTTACTAGACATCATCATGCAACACACTCGTGGCAACCAAACGCGCGCTGCTAATATGTTAGGTATCAACCGTGGTACTTTACGTAAGAAATTAAAGAAATATGGCATGAACTAAGACTTAACGTCTAAGTGATTGTAATGAAACGGGCTTATCAGCAATGATAAGCCCGTTTTGCTTATATGTTCCCTCATGTGTTCCCCGAGTCAATTTCTTCGGAGTGCGTAAATGAAAGCTCATATTCCTGAACCATCAGAAATCAACACCATCCAGAATGGCCTAATTAGTTTTCAATTAATCATTATAAATGTATGGCAGATCAAACCCGTTGACGGGTTTATTCATGAATTTGAACTAAGGCTCCCCCCTAAAATAACTCAAATTTTGAAGCGATTGGGAGCGACTTCTCATTTAAATTCGTCGTGATATTATTATTCATAACACTGTTTAATGCAGTTTTAAGTAAAAAGTGTCTACTCATTAGGGGAAGATCAGAATACTAGTACTTAAAGTATTGTTAATGTTGTTATCAACATTAACCCAAAGATCTCTTCATTCATGTCGATAAAATCAAGTTTGATAAACATGATATCTCTACATGTCTATTGAATCGACATATAACCCAAATTAAGATTTTAACAAATAGATATTAAATACAGCCACTTAAACTAATAATAAATATTTAATTAAACTATTTTCAATTATTTTTAAAAATAAATGGAATAGAACCTGTTGTTGTCTCGTTATCACAGTGTCAATAACGACATTATAAGGGAACTACAATGAAAACATTATTTAAACCAACTCTAATCGCTCTAGCTTGTTTTTCAACAATGGCAATGAGTGCAGAGATGTCTGTATCGACACTGGTTTCAGCTCAAGCAGATGTGCAGTTAAACCAAAATCAGTCTCAGCAAACCAATACCAATGCTCAAGTGCAAAGCAATACTGAAACAAACGATGCGAGATCAGATCAAACTGCCGCAAACGATTCAGAAGCGACAGAGACAACAGAAGCAAATGACGCGCCATCAATGTCGTCAAGTTCATCGATAGGCAGTCAACTGGCCATCGCTATGCCAACAAATGAAGCACTCAATGCAGTCAGCTCATCTGTTGATGCATCTTTAGTAACTGCCGATTCGACTGCAATGCTTGCTGCTGATCAATTAAACGTTGTGACGACGGATAGTGTTGCACTGCTCAATGAGACCGCCGCAACTGCCGATTCGACTGCAATGCTTGCTGCTGATCAATTAAACGTTGTGGCGACGGATAGTGTTGCACTACTCAATGAGACCGCCGCAACTGCCGATTCGGCTGCAATGCTTGCTGCTGATCAATTAAACGTTGTGACGACGGATAGTGTTGCACTGCTCAATAAGACCGCAGTAACAGCAGATGTCGCATCAGCACAAGCAATGACAACTGGCTCTACTACATTATCAGCCGTGTCAGATACAACGGCTGAAATCACGGCTAACTCACTAAGCAGCTCAAGCGCCTCAGCCAACACAGCCGAACTAGCAACAAGTAACACTATTAATAGCACTGTTAATAGCACTGTAGATAACTTGGCAAATAGCACAACAGTGCAAACTCAAGCTAACATGAATGCTGATATGCTTATGGCCACCAGCGCTGCGGTATCAGATGCTGCATCATCAACCGTCAATACAACAGCATTAACGGCAGTTCAACAACAGCTTCAAGCGAGCGCCAGTGAACTTGTTCAACAAAATGCCCGTGAGCAAGTCACACAAGCCGTTAGCCAAACTGTTAGCGCCGAAGTCAATAACACGATTCAAAATACTATTCGTTTAACCAGCGGTTTATAACACAGCCCGAACTCCCCTCGTGAATGTAATATGCCGGCAGCTGTGCCGGCTTATCTTAGACGTATAAAACAAGGAGCCAAGATGATGGCTTTATCTCAACGTTATGCCGCAATATCAACCGCAATAGCTTTATCCGCGGGTTTTAGTTCTGTTTCTTACGCCGATACCGCTGATGCTTGGTCGTTTAGTGGTAAAGCTAAAGCGGGTATGGAGTATCAGTCTAACGTCAATATCAGTGAGCTTGAACAAGCCAGTGGCGAGTCTGACACCGCGGTGGTACTTGATGCACAAGTTGATTTAGGTTGGCAAGTCAGCGACAACTTTCGTGTCGATAGTGGTTACAGTATTAATGACAAACAGTATAAAACGGCCAGCGACTATGACTCTCGCCTACAGTTAGCTTTTGTTGATGCCAGTTATGCAATGTCGTCAACTACGGTGGGTGCAAACATTTATCATGCACAGGCAGACCTTGATAGCAGTGACTTTTTAACCTTAAACCAAGTTAGCGTGTACACCATGCATACCCTAACCGACAGCTGGTTTATGCGTCCTAGTTTGATGCGCGCAGACAAGCAGTTTACTCAATTGGCAGAACGTGATGCCGACAGTTATACCGCCAGTCTCGATTCTTTTTGGTTTTTTAACCAAGGACAGCGATTTTTATCTGTAGGGGCTACCTATGAAGATGAAGACACCCAAAGTCCAATATTTAGTTATAGCGCGATAGGAATTAAAGCCCGTATTTCTAATCAATTTTCATTGTGGCAGGTGCAAAACAAAATACAGTTTGGCGCCAAAGTTAGCCAACGAGACTATAAAACACAAACTGACGGATCAAGTCGTGATGATGTACATCAACAATATGACGCTAAATGGGAAATAAACATCAGCCAACATTGGGCAGTGTTAACATCGGTAGAATACGGTGATTTCCAATCGACAGTCGACAGTGCTGACTACGATGAAACCCGTGCAGGATTAATGCTACAGGCCAGCTTTTAATGGCCTTGTAAGTAAACCATAACCGTACTGACTGTCTTTCCCTGGCGTGCCTAAATCCAATGCTTGTTGCTGTAAGGTTTGTAACACTTGTGCCAGCGTTAATGTTGGCGATGCCGCTAATATGCACGCCACTTTCGCACTGACCACAGGGGTAGCCATAGACGTGCCACTTTCAGGTCCGATGCTGCCATCAGCTCGAGCCGTAAGTACTTTTACTCCAGGTGCAGCAAAATCCACATATTCACCTTGATTAGCCCAACGGTATAACTGTAGGGCATTATCTACTGCTGTCACTGCAATAACCCCATCGTACGCAGCTGGATATAAAGGTGCTGCCGCTGGGCCGCCATTTCCTGCTGCTGCCACTAAAATAATGTCCTTAGCCACTAAGCGATTAACAACCTCGTTTAACACCGGATTATCTGGTCCGGTAAGACTCATATTTATAACTCGATTTTTCCGTTCAACCAACCAATTAAGCGCCTGTAAAATACTCTCCAGTGTTGCCCCTTGTTGATATTCGTTTTGCGCATAAAATGCTCCCGCACTGTAAAGCGTTAACGAGGGCAGCAATGGACTTAACTCGGCACCTTCACCCGCAAGCACCCCCGCCACGGCAGTACCATGGCTGTATGATGTTGGGATGGCCTCAGGTAAAAAGTCTTGCTGAATTAATGTAAAACGATTAATGGTGGTCGGCCATGCATCATGCTTAGGGGTAATGGCAGTATCTACCATGCCTAATGAAATCGGCAACTGGCACATTGCCGTAGCATTAACCTCCGCAGAATCTGTTGTAAAAATGTGCGCCCCCTCCTGTTGAGGCGACTCAGTTTGTGGCTGATAAATGAAGTTTCGACTTAAATAGGGTGCCAGTAATTCAGGTAACTGTTGTCGTAACATCACCCAGTTATCAATCGATTCTGGCACCTGAATATTAATCAACTGCAAACCTAAACTGTCTAGGTTTTTACGGTTTTGTACATACTGACTTAACGTTGGTACCGCACTTACCAATTGCTGCCATTGCGCTGGTGTTAACAGCAGTAACCACTCTCGCTCAATGGCACGCTGCCCCATTTCAACCTGCACATCATTCCACAACAATTGGCCTTTAGTATTTAGCACTGGTAGTACGGAAGGTAACTGCAAAAGCGGGTCTACTAATTTGGCTTTAATAGCTAAAGTCCGCTGTAACTGTTGTTCAATCAATCGCTGCTGTTTAAGTTGCTGCATGCGCTCAGCATTTCGATTAATGGTGCGGTCTAGGTTATCGATTACGGTGTTAGGTAAATTAGTGATCGGCAACAATTGTGCGTTGGCTTCTAAGGGAGCCAGTGTCAACAAAGGAGTCAAACCAAGTGTTAACCCCAACAATGTGAGTTTACATTTTTTCATCGTTCTCATAGATTTACCTAGCTTGGCGTATAGTGTGTAAGATAAAAACGTCTGACAACAATAAAAATTCCCTCGCAGCCGGAATAAATAGACTCACTGGCCCGTTATCAATGGTAAAGCCGACATTAAGGCGAAAGGAGTATAACCTAAAACATGAAAGCAGAATTAACCACATTACTACCTGCGTTAAGGCGTTTTGCCTACTCATTAACAGGCAGCATGCCAGATGCAGATGACTTAGTGCAAAACACTTTATTACGCATACTTAAATCACCACCACCAGAAGGTGTTCTGTTAGCCAAGTGGGCCTTTAAAATTTGTCGCAACCAATGGATTGATGATTATCGGTCGCAAAAAGTACGCACACTGGCAACAGCTAAACCTGAACTACAAGCAGAAAATTTTAGTGACGGTGAAGCTGATATGATTAATGACATTACCTTAGGTGAAGTGAATACCGCAATGAACAGCCTATCAAGTGATCAACGTGAAGTATTATCATTAATTGCACTGCAAGGACTGAGTTACAGCGAAGCGGCAGATATACTCGAAATTCCGACCGGCACTATTATGAGCCGTCTCGCCAGGGCGCGGGCCAACATGGTGAGCTTTTTTAAACACCCTAACGGGAGCATGGCATGAGTGTAAGCGATGAAACCTTATCGGCTTTTTTAGATGCTGAATTACCTGAACTTGAAATGGAACGCGTTAGGCAAGCTATTGTCGATGACGAAGCAATTGCAGACCGCTTAGCAGAGCTAGCAATGGTTGACCCAATGGTACAAACATTTTATCAAACCATTGACCAACAGCCTGTTCCTGAATCCATTAGTGCATTACTTAACGCACCAGATCTATCGCTTGAAGCCGCTAGTGCAACTGAGAGTAACGTTGTTGCCTTTCCTTGGTGGCGTAAAGCACAACAGCAAGTACAACAATATGCCGCTGCGGTCGCAGTTATTGTACTCATTGCTGGCTATGGAGTGTATCAATTCGAGACACCTGCACAAAACGGCACTACGACCGCAGGCATAGACACCATCATTACTGAACAACTTACGCATTTACCTAGCGGCGTTAATGCGCAGTTAGATAATGAAAGCATCATGTCTATTCAACTGAGTTTTTACAATCAGCAAGGGGATTTTTGTCGTCAATATGGTTTGCAAGACACAAGCGTCCGCAGTGAAAACATTGCTTGTCTGCAGCAAGGTCAATGGCAACAAATTGCGAATGTTAAATATACCAATAGCTACGATACCCAAGCACAATATCAAACGGCAAGCGGCGGTTCTGCACTTGATGATGTATTGGATAATTTGATGGTTGGCGCCCCTCTAACCATGACGCAAGAACAACAAGCACTTAATGAGCTAGCACATTAAGCTGCTCGATATTATTACGTAAAAGGTTATGTACATGTATAAATCAGCCATCATTATCACGGCCTTACTCGTTATGCTAATGAGCGGTTGTGCCAGCACAACCGCGACTGGCAAATATGTCCAAGCAGATGGTTATCGCTATATTGAGCATAAAATCACTGACAATTATTTTCTGCTCAATATCACCAGCAAAGATAAAACTCATATCGATGCCTATGGATTGAAGCAAGCGTCGATATTGACCGATCAACAAGGTTACGATTGGTTTATTATTGTCGAACAAAGTGAATTAAAAACGGCTCACCCCCGCGTTGAAAAGGTCATTGAAATACGCATGGGAAAAGGAGTAAAACCCTAACTCGGTTTACACTATCGCCATAAAATCAAACAAACAAAGGACTTAGCATATGCCTCGTTTAATCGAGTTTATCTGTTCGCGCATACGTCTCTCGGTTAAGCGTTTAGTATTCAGTGGACGTAAAACCACAATGATTCCCCTGCTATTTACTGCTGTAATCCGTAAGGTGATTAACAAGATAATTAACAAGAAAATCAACCAGGTAATCAGCCCGGTAATCAGCATATTATTGGTACTCTTTTTCGGCGCGGTACCCGCTTATGCAGTAACCGACATCGCACCTTTACCCCAGCCCGTAAGCAACAACGCCGTCGCGCTAGTGCAAAGCAATCAACACACTTACTTACTCAGTTTTACGGGACTGGGCAAAGGTAAAGACTATCAAGACGTACATAATAAGGCTTGGGCAATCAACTTAAGCTCGCCTAATGCTCAATGGCAAGCCATTAACCCAGTCCCGCATGTTGCGTCTTTAGCTGGTAGGCTGGCATCGATTGCTATTGGTATTAACGATAAAGCTTATGTCTTTGGCGGTTACACCGTGGCTGAAAATCACGACGAGATCAGCACCATTGATAATTACCAATATTCTATTAATAACAACCAATATACTCGTATTGCAGACATGCCAGTAGCCGTTGACGACACGACTGCAGCTTCGTACCAACAGCGATACATTTATTTATTTGGTGGCTGGCACAACGACGGCAACATTAACTTAGTCCAAGTCTATGACACCCAAACCAACACTTGGGCCCAAGCAAGCCCAATGCCTGCACCGGCTGTATTTGGTCAAGCGGTGGGTATGGTGGGTAATAAGTTAGTGTTGTGCGATGGCGTAACAGTACAAGCCAATATCAATGCGCGCCGCAGTTACCAAGCATCACACGTTTGTTTGTATGGTGAAATAAATCCTGATAATCATTTACGTATTGATTGGCAATTACTGCCGCATTACTCTGTCGCTGCTAACATCGAAGCAAGTCAATCTCAAACAACTGAATCAAGCGCCAACCAGTCAATAGTAAACTCTGTTGAATCAAACACTGTAACCACGGCTACGGCACATTACCGCATGGCCGCTACCGGGATTAAAACGGCAACCGGCGGCCAAATTGTATTTTTAGGCGGTAGCGATAATCCATACAACTATTCAGGCATTGGCTATAACGGTCACCCTAGCGAGCCAAGCTCGTATGGTTATCGATTCGATTTGGCCACTAAGCAATGGTTAACACCATTTGAACTGCCGCAACCAAGTATGGATCACCGTGCTCTTGTGTGTTGGCAAAACCATTTACTTCGCGTGGGCGGCATGCTTGGGCATCAGCAAGTGAGTCAACAAGTGCTCACAACCCCACTCAGTACAGGTCAGTCGTGTACCCAATAAGATATAAATTCATGGGTAAGATGTGAGCCAGCTAGCAGAACATCTACGAGCAAATTGAGCTAACATAAAGATGCACATAATATACATGTAAATTATGTGCATCTTTGGAATGACCATGTCAACGCCGCAAACAACTGAACAATTATCGCAATTATCACTGGTTGATTTAATCGATCATATTGAAGCTACTCATCATGCGTATATCCGTGAAACGGCACCATTATTGATTGAATACACTGAAAAAATGGTTCGGGCTCATGGTGATGATCATGACGAGGTCAAACCATTAGCACAATGTGTACGCGAGTTAATTGATGAGTTAACCCCGCATTTAATGAAAGAAGAACAGATTCTCTTTCCTGCGATTAAATCGCTTAGCTTAGGCCAGCCTACAAATGGTTGTTTTGGTCACATTGGCAACCCTATTAATATGATGCTGCATGAGCATGATAACGCTGGGGATATGCTAAAAATGATCCGCAATTTAACTAATGACTACACTATTCCGGCAGGCGTTTGCCAAACATGGCAAGCATGCTACCGCACCTTGGCTGAATTTGATGCCGACTTGCAAACCCATATAGAGATTGAAAACACTTTATTATTTCCACAAACATTAGCGCTCTAACATATTTACATTCCCCATTTTGAAGCAACTTCGATCTCATCCCTGCGGATTTGCTTCCTTTTTTTTGCGAAACTTCATACAGTGACATAATCTGTTTTACATACTGATTGATAACGTCAATATGGAGATTTCATGTCACCTCATCATTACCCTACATTTGCTCTAGACGACATTGCAAACTTACATGAATCTGTCCAAGTTGAATTTAAGTTAGCAGGTGGAAGAGACGGCAATGGAACGTTGCCCGAAGGTATGTGGGAAAGCTACAGCGCTTTTGCCAACACCTTAGGCGGGGAAATTATTTTAGGGGTAAAAGAGCAGCAAGGTGACTTTACGATTGAGGGAATTATTAATCCGATGCCGATGCTCAGTGAAATTTGGGCAATTTTACATGACCCCAAAAAAATCAGTCACAATATTTTAGCCCCTACAGACGTGCAAATTATCGAAATTATGGCTAAAAAGCTGATTCGTATCCATGTGCCCTGCGTGGATGTAAAACTCAGACCTATCTATGTCGGTACCGATCCTTACAGTGGCACCTACTTTCGAGTTGGCGATGCTGACATGCACGCAAGTCGTGAACAAGTTGAACAAATGAGCCTTAAAGCGGGGATAAACCTGACGTTAAAGCAACCTAAGCAGTAAATCTAACTGATTAATCTCAACATGCGGTAACACAGTTTGCGCTTTTTTATGCCTTTGCTGCATACAAGGATTAAGCCACACACTCTGACACCCCGCCATTTTCGCACCCGCAACGTCAGATCCCGGATGATCGCCTATATGCAGTAGTTGTGAAGGCTTAATATCCAGTTGCCGGCAAGCAAGCGTAAACATATCACCATGAGGCTTCATTCGAACCCCATAACCGGGATGCAACACAAACTGCATCACGTCATTTAAGCCAATACGTTGAGCATCTACATTGCCATTAGTTATGCCAACAATAGGGTAATGTTGGCCCAATTGAGTTAGTACTTGCAACACTTCAGGTGCAACCGAAAAATTGCTGCGATGATGATGAAAACATGCCATGCCGAGTTGGGCACCCTTGCTAGCTTCAATTTCTGAATAACCAAAGTGTAATAACCCTTGGTGTAACATGGCATAACGCGCAGCACTGGTATCGTGGGCCAATTCTGGTCGTAAGGTAAATAAATGATGTTTTAGCTGTTGCCATTGCGCGCCATCCCAAACAGATGCAGCAGGATAAGTGCGATTGATCAGCTCAAATAGCTGCTCGCTGGCATGCACAACATAAGGAAGGTTATTGTACAGCGTGTCATCTAAATCGAAACTAATAGCTTTAAAGGGTTGTAGGCGTTGATATTGAGTAATGGAAGCGGTTGGCTGTTTATATGTCATTCTTTCCCCCTATCTTTTTTCGCTCTTGGGTGCGCTCCGTCATACACTTTAGCAAGATGTTGAAAGTCTAAACTGGTGTAGATTTGAGTAGTCGATAAATTGGCATGACCGAGTAACTCTTGCACAGCGCGTAAATCTTGGCTTGATTCAAGCATATGGGTTGCAAACGAATGACGCAACTTATGTGGATGAACTTTTACGGCCATGGCCTGTTCTTGTCCCCACTTAGCCATGCGCGCTTGAATACTGCGATGAGACAACCGTTTACCTTGGCTGCTAACAAATAGTGCATCACCAGCTTCTGTACAAGGTAGCTGGTCGCGACATGCTAACCACGCTTTTATTGCGGTTAAGGCAACTTGACCAATTGGCACAACACGTTGTTTACTGCCCTTACCCATCACTTTAACTTCGCTTTGATCAAACTTAATATCAACGCAATCTAAACTGGCTAACTCGGCTAAACGTAAGCCACTTGAATAAAATAATTCCATAATGGCTTTATCACGCAAGCTCAAAGGATCATCACCCTCTATGGACAACAAATGGCTGACAGCATCCACATCCATATTTTTCGGCAAGGGTTTATTTTGTTTTGGTGCGCTTAAGGTCTGTGCAGGATTTACCGTCACAGCACCTTCTCGCAGCAAAAAATCAAAAAATTGTTTTAAGGCAGACAAGCACAAAGATAACGATCGCGGACTTAGCCCTTTGCGGTGTAATGTTGCCAGTATTGATTGTAGCTGATCACGCGTCACCTCAATAAGGTGAGTTGACTCAGCTAACATGTCTTCGACACGACGTAACTCAAACAGGTAGTTGCGTACGGTATAGGCAGAGAGCTGTCTTTCTGAAGACAAATGTTGGCTAAATGTCGCTTGCCAGTCTGTTGGCGTCATCAAGATGCTCCTGCTACAAAAACGATAGGACTAAACTGGGTATCCTAAACAATATCCTTAGTGTTAACGATTACATTTTCGGCAACATGTGATCTAATAAACGACGCAATTGGCTAAATAACAATGAATCCATATCGGGATGAAAATGAGCGGGGTCTTTACTGGCAATTGCAAATATCACTTGGCCATTTTCATCAGATAATTTAGTGAGTGCTACAGAGCCCACTTCGCTACCAAACAAACGCTTAGACTCTGATTGGGTTAATCGACCAAAATAATAGCCACTTTGTACTCGATGACGCCAAATCTTAACTAATTCACTGTCGATGTCGTGTACAGTAATCAATCTGACATGACTAAAGCCAAATTCGTTTTTTAAACCCTCTGACAATACCAAACGCAGCTCACCCAAATCTTGGCTAGCAAGCATTTTAAACGACAATTCAGTATTAAATTTAAATATTCTCTCATTATGAGTGGCGATATTCATTAGCGAGGTAATTTCTTCTTCAAGCTGGTTAACACGTTGACGTAACAGCTCTTGTCGACGTTCAACTAATGATACCGCGCCACGTTCCGCATGCGGTACACGCATAGCCACTAATAACTCAGGATAACGATTAAAAAAGTCAGGATTATCCAATAAATATTCGCGGATCAACATTTCATCAAACGGCGCTTGTTGTAGGCTCGCCATCATGTCGATACCAAGATCTTGTCCAATTGAATTAATATCTTTTGCTTGCTCACTACTCACCGTATTGTCAGCGGCCTCATTCGTCAAACTGGTTTTTGAGGTAATGTCACTCATAGTTGTATTTGTCCGTCATATACATGCTCTGCCGGTCCGGTCATCCATAGCGGTTTACCCTCGCCTTCCCAATTGATGATTAAGCTGCCACCAGGTAAATCGACTCTTACTTGCTTGTCTAGCTTGTTTTGTAATTGACCAACCGCTGCCGCGGCACATGCACCCGTTCCGCATGCTAAGGTTTCTGCCGCGCCGCGCTCATACACGCGTAACTTAATGTGCCCAGGATTGATCACTTGCATAAAGCCAACATTCACGCCTTTAGGAAAGCGCTCATGACGAGTCAAGCTACTGCCAATTTCGTCTACGTTAACGGCTTGCACGTCTTCAACGTCAAGTACACAATGTGGATTACCCATTGAAATGGCACCGCATAAATACGTTTGAGTCGGCGTTTGCAATAAATAGGTTTTTTCGCTTTTTTTGGCTTTAAAGGGTATTTGGCTTGGTTCGATAACGGGTACGCCCATGTTAACAGTCACGTTACCATCACGTTCAATTCGTAAGGTTATTTTACCCGAGTTAGTACTCACTTGAATTTTATTCTTTTGGGTTAAACCTTTATTACGAACAAAACGAGCAAAGCATCGTGCACCATTGCCACATTGCTCAACTTCACTGCCATCGGCATTAAAAATACGATAATGGAAATCTAAATCGGGATCATAAGGCGGCTCGACCAACAGTAGTTGATCAAAACCAATCCCCAAATTTCGATCGGCAAGACGGCGGATTTGTTCTGGCGAAAAAAACACATTTTGTGTTACGCCATCAACGACCATAAAGTCATTACCCAGTCCGTGCATCTTAGTGAAATGGATCACAAAAGTTTCCTTATAAAACGTTATGCCGATAGCTTATTGCCTATGGCAATAAATGTTCGCCTTGCCAAAGCTGTTCTAGCGTTTCACGCTGGCGAACAACAAAATCATTACCACCATCAACCATAATTTCAGCCACTCTTGGGCGAGAATTATAATTTGAGGCCATCGCAAAACCATAAGCGCCACTTGAACGAACGGCTAATAAATCACCCGCTTTTACCGCTAACTGTCTGTCTTTACCCAAAAAGTCACCGGTTTCGCATACTGGGCCTACAATATCATAAGCAAAGGTTGGCGCATCATTTTGTTGTACAGGAATAATATTTTGCCATGCGCTATAAAGTGATGGCCGGATAAGATCATTCATTGCGCCATCAACAATCGCAAAACGCTTATTGCTGTTTTCTTTCAAATAAAGCACTTGAGTGACAAAAATACCCGCATTGGCTGCAATGGCCCGACCTGGTTCAAAAATTAACTTCAATTTGCGGCCATTTAAGCGATCAAGTAATGCGGCAGCATAAACGTCTGGATGTGGTGGAGTTTCATTGTTATATGTCACCCCTAAGCCGCCACCCACATCAAAATGCTCAATCTGAATGCCTAACTCGCCTAAACGATCGATCAATGCAAGCATACGGTCCATAGCATCTAAGAATGGCTTTATTTCGGTGAGCTGTGAACCAATATGGCAATCCACACCTTTAACATGTAAATGGGTTAATTCTGCTGCACGGGCAAAAACCACTTCGGCTTCTTCCATGGCAATGCCAAATTTATTTTCTTTAAGACCAGTCGAAATATATGGATGGGTACCCGCATCAACATCAGGATTAATCCGCAGTGAAACAGGTGCCACTTTATCTAAGCGCCTCGCGACGTCATTAAGTTGTTCAAGTTCTGCACTCGACTCGACATTAAAACAGTAAATGCCAATATTCAGGGCTTGTTCCATTTCAGCAACGGTTTTGCCCACACCAGAGAAAACCACTTTTTTAGGATCGCCGCCAGCTTGCAGCACACGCGAGAGTTCACCGCCAGAAACAATATCAAAACCACTGCCTAAACGAGCTAATACATTTAATACCGCAAGGTTTGAATTTGCCTTCACTGCATAACAAATAAGATGAGGATGATCAGCTACGGCATTATTAAAAGCATGCCAATGGCGCTCTAATGTGGCACGAGAATAAATGTACAGCGGCGTGCCGTGAGTGTTAGCCAGTTTTGCTACATCGCAGTCTTCTGCGAATAGTGAATCATTTTGATATGAAAAGTAATCCAAAATGCGGTCCCTTATAAATGCTATTCTTGTTGTGAAGTTGAGGGTTGAGAGTCGAGATCCTCAGTTTGCTTTGGCACATCTGTGCTGGCAGATTTAGGGGCGACTTTATTGGCCACTGGCTCAGGCGTTTTGTATAAAACGCCTTTTTGACCACATGCGGTTACCAATAGGCTAGCAAGCATAATAAATAAAAGCAGTCTCATTTTTCTCAACATCTGTGCATCTAGTGAATAATGGTCTTATAATCGCATTCATAACGCAGAAAGCAAAGGATAGAAATACATGGCTATTACAGATACTGAGTTTCATCGATTAGCCGATGAAATGTTTGCCGAAATAGAGAACGCAGTCGAAACAGCAATTGACGAGCAAGATGCCGATGTAGATATCAATGCCAGCGGCAATGTTTTACAACTGGCTTTTGAAGACAGTTCGCAAATTGTCATCAATAAGCAAGAACCTCTACATGAGATTTGGTTAGCCACAAAATCTGGTGGTTATCACTTTAATTACAATGATGGTAAATGGTTAGATACTCGTAATGGGTTGGAATTTATGTCTTTTGTAATTGATGCAATCAACAAACAAAGCGGTATCAAGCTCGAAATAAACGCATAAATTTAGCAATGATTTAGTTTGTGACAGTGTTTGAGTAAGTTATGAGATAGTGAGTGAGAATGGGCTTTGCTTAAAATACAGAGCCCATCTCATCTGCCGACAAACCAAATGGCATTACCGTTAACTTACCTTCAATACGCACAAGTTGGAAAAACTGCGGCATATTAAATACTGATGAGTGCTGTTTTTGCTCGTCAAATACATACAAGTGGCTTTCTTTAGCGACAAAATCATTGATACCGGTGTGTTGATATTGTAAATGTTCAAGCTGATTGTGTTCATCCGAGATAAACACATCAAGGGTTTGATTACGTTCACGTAAAAAATATTGTTTAGCCCCAATAGCAATGAAATTTTGGATCACCAATGGTACATTCAAATCACGATCGGCAACGGCCACGAGACGAGGCAACGCAGAGGAATCAACATTTTCAGTACCTGTTATCGAGTCTACTTTACGGTAAGTGACACCTAATACATTGAAATAAATATTATATTGCTGTTCCGCAATCATGATCGGATGCACCAATGTATTAGCCTGATTAACCTTCTTCATCAAGCCATAACAACGTAACAGTAGTGTTTTGAGTTGATTAAAAATCGGTTGTTTTAATTTTGCCGAGCAACTAATAATCGATAAATCAACTTGCTCATTTGAGCGTTTTAATCCCAGAATAATAAATGAAATAGCCTCGAGCAATGCGGTTTTGCCATTAAAACGGTGACACTGCCATTCACCCCAACTGTTTAAACAAACCACTGCGACCGATGACAACATGCTGATTTTTGTCTGACCAAAAGAGAGTATGTTGGCATTAACATGTTCCAATACCAGTTCTTGTTCATCCAATAGCGTGGTCGGATCTTTATCCATATTGGTAATCAACACAATTTTTTGATAACACCATGGTTCGCATAAATCACGTTTATTAACCGTTGGTATATTGTGCATAACAGGGATGAGTTTGCGCGTTAGGTAACTCAATTTATCTGTCCGTCTTTTACCACGTCCAACTTGAAACCATTGAGTATCTGTCGTTGCGAGTCCATTCAACACTGACCATGCGACTAAACTGCATATATTATCCGCTTCGTGAATTGAAGAATTATCGAACTCATTTCTTTGATTGCGTGCAACCGCTTGAGACGGATCTTTGTCGACATAAGCTTGGCGATATAGATAAAAACGAGATGCTTTTTTGCAATGAAAAACTGTTAAGGATTTTTCAGCAGTCGATAAACTCCATAAGCGGTTCAGAGGCTGCACTAAATGATCATCACCACTAAAGTAAGTATGTAGTTTACGCGCCAACAAACCTAATTCTTCAACCCGCATACGTTCACTTAGCGTTTGTTTTGAAGCAAATTCCAGTAGATTCTTGTAACTAACTAATAGCAGTTCACTGAGTTGCTGATTGAACCATTTTAACTGGCCGGCATGCCAATGAGGGCTATTATCCAATGTGGTCAACAGCTCATGACTCCATCCCCATTGCTTAACCAGTATGTTCATTTTCTCAACCCGCCAGTCTGCCGCACTATGTAGTGATAAACACGATAACGTGACACCAGACTTTAAGTAAAAACAACGTCTGACAATTTCTAAACGATTGTCATCACCTTGAGCGACCAAATAGGCTTCAATACGTTGGTAAAGCAATAAGTAAGCATCGTTATTAACACTAAAATCTTGTTGCTCACAATGTTGCCAAATTTGTTGGGTAATCAGTGTTGTACGGGGATATTCCGAGGCATAAGTTTCTAGCAATAATACTTTTAATAATGCTTTATGAGGTTTATTAAGCCCTTTATACAGCTGCCATAAAGAGGCACCAAAATACTCTGCTGCAGGCAAAGAATTGATATCACCAAGATAAAGTAAATTGACATCCGACGCTGTATTTTGACCGTTTGCATCGGGCCACCAAGCAACAACTTTACCTGCAAGCCGAATGTGAGAGCGATAAAACTCTTCTAATAACAGCCAATGCTGACTACTGCCACTATGCTCTAATCCTACTGGCTGGCAATTATCAAATGTGCTGCACTCTCTAAATTGCATCGGATGCACAAGATAAAAGTTCACTTCAAAATCAAAACCTGCAAACCAATCACTGATAAGTTTGTTCTTATATTCAATTAATTTCAGCTGGTCTTGAGTCAGTTTACTATTGTAAACCAACCATATATCGACATCACTTTGCGGGTTTTGGCCAAAGCTTGCAGTGCTTCCCATGGCATATACGCCTTCAAAAACACAATCACTTGGTTGGTTCACCTCAGGAATCGATAAAGACAAGGCATCACATGCTGAAATTATCGCATCTGATAAGGTAAAATTGTGAATACCACAAGGCGTGTCAGGGTCAATAATACCGTGCACATCGATTTGATTATGATGTATAAGAAAGGGAATTAGATGAAATAAATGTTGCTGTAAATCAGGCAAGACATTCAGTATTCTAGCCAATCTGGTACTATTTAGTTTCTCTGCTAAATCCTTTTGATAATGTGCCGTTTTTGTCAAGATTGACTTCCTTATTCCTTTCTCTAAAGCAACTATCTGGTAATAATTAATGATAAAAGCCTAACCCTTAACGGCTATTATTGCCAATCAAGATCACACTTTTATTAAAAAAGTGATCATCGTAGCATTTATTTTTTATTTCACCAGTAGCTAACAAACAATATTAATCAAAAATAAGCCCTACAGACTTCAAACAATTGCCATCGATTTGTTACATCTAAGCGTGAGCGATGATAGCATTACCCTAATGAGGCTATTTGATGGATCTACTACCATGTCTGAAAATATAATTCGTATCGCAACACGTAAAAGTCCACTTGCAATGTGGCAAGCTGAATTTGTAAAAGCTGAGCTTGAGCGTATTCATCCAGGACTGACCGTTGAGTTATTACCAATGAGTACTAAAGGTGATGTCATTTTAGATACCCCTTTAGCTAAAATCGGTGGCAAAGGGCTGTTTGTTAAGGAGCTGGAAGTTGCCATGCTTGAAAATCGTGCCGATATTGCGGTGCATTCCATGAAAGACCTGCCAGTAGAGTTTCCAGAAGGTTTAGGCTTACAGGTTATTTGTGAACGTGAAGACCCACGTGATGCATTTGTGTCAAACAGTTATAAATCTATCAGTGAATTGCCTCAGGGCGCGGTGGTAGGTACATCTAGTTTACGCCGCCAGTGCCAAATTCGTGCTGCACGCCCTGATTTAGTCATCAAAGATTTACGCGGAAATGTCGGTACCCGTTTAGCCAAGCTAGACAGTGGTGATTATGATGCCATTATTTTAGCTGCTGCCGGATTAATTCGTTTAAAACTAAATGAACGTATCGCTAACTTTATTTCTGCCGAAGAATCATTGCCAGCAAATGGCCAAGGTGCTGTAGGTATCGAATGCCGTACCGATGATGTGCGCGTTAAAGCCTTATTAGCCCCCCTTGAGCATTTAGAAACCCGTTATCGAGTAATTGCTGAACGAGCAATGAATACTCGTTTAGAAGGTGGATGCCAAGTCCCTATTGGTGCTTTTGCTGAAATAAACGGTGATAACTTAACTCTACGCGGTTTAGTTGGTAATCCTGATGGCAGCCAAATAATCACAGGCACTGTTTCGGGCCCTAAAACTGATGCAGTGACACTTGGGGAGTCTCTGGCAGAGGATTTATTGAGTCGCGGTGCTAAAACGATTTTAGATGCCGTGTATGCCAGTTAATCTTGTGTCATCAAGATAACAGATCATGAAAGTCTTGCTAACGCGTCCACAAGGGCGCAATCAAGCAATGGAAGAGCAACTCTCATTGCGAGACGTTGCTTATCTTGTTACTCCGCTATTATCAGTTGTAGAAACCACAGAACAACTCGAACCTACTCACTTAAATAACACTGACAACTTACTGTTTATTAGTAGCAATGCAGTGGACTTTGCCGCACAAAAACTACAACTGCAATTTCCGACTCATTGTCGATATTTTGCAGTAGGCCAAGCTACGGCAGATAGCCTAGCTCAATATAATATCAGGGCTTTTACCTCTCCAGAAGACAGTCAAGATAGCGAAGGACTATTGTCGCTAGCGCAATTACAAGATGTCGATAAACAGTCATTTATTATTGTTCGAGGGTTAGGCGGACGAGAAACACTTGCGGATCATTTACGGCTACGAGGCGCCAACGTGAACTATTGGCAAGTCTACCAACGAGCCATGCCAAAACTTGACGGTAAAGCGATAACTCAGCAATGGAAATCGTTTGGAATTGATACCATTGTTGTCACCAGCGGTGAAATATTATCCAACTTAGTTGACCTGGTACCAAAAGAATTATTTGCATGGCTACGTGCATGTCATATCATAGTCCCTAGTAACCGCGTCGAATTACAAGCAAAAGCAATGGGCTTAAGCCACATTACCAATGCAAATGGAGCAAATACTCAAGCTATACTAGCGAGTCTTGCGTTATAATTTGTTATTGTATTGTTATCTTGCATCGACACGCATTTATTAATATTGCTTTTATTGGTTGTATTTTTGCTTTCAAGGACTGTTCATGGAAAACAATAAAAAAGATCCAAACCCGCCAGCTCACAAGGATGAGAAAGTAATTTCTCCTGTGCCAAGTCCTGTAGAAAAGCCGACACAACCCAAAAAAGGCAATGCAACCAGCCAAAAACCTGCTGACAGCAAAACCAATAATAATCAGTCAAACTCCTCAGCTAATTCACCTGTAAATAATAGTCGACGCAAAGCGAAGCCTAGCTCTTGGTGGATCCGTCTTGGGGTGTTATTCAGTTTAATCGTGGCAACTGTTGCTATTGCAGCGTGTTATTGGCTTTATTTGCAGCTTGATCAACAAAGTAATGGTCAAACTCAGTTAGGGCAAAATATCTCTGAGCAAGTAACCCAAAATAAATCGTTAAAATATGAATTACAGCAAACGGTAATGGCAACCAATAAGCGCATTGGCACATTAGAGCAACAACAGCTGAATGATACCAAGGCTTATGCGAAATTAGCTGAGTTGCAGCAGTCTACTAAACAATTACAAGAACGGGTTACAGTAATTGCACAGCGTAGTCCTAACCATTGGATGGCATCAGAAGCTGAATACCTTGTTCGCATGGCGGGCAGAAAACTGTGGTTAGAAAACGATCCGCAAACCGCTATTGGTTTATTACAATCGGCAGATGAGCGCATTAGTGCGATGAAAGATCCTGCATTAACAGTATTACGTAAAGCCTTAGCAGACGACATCAGCAAAGTTAAAGCATTAACAACAACAGACATCACCAATACTATCTTTGACTTAGATACCCTTATTGATGGCTTAACACAATTACCATTAAATCGCGTTGATGAAAATTTTGCTGGCAACAAAAATACCCAACAAGTAACAGATTCGATTGATGACTGGCAACAGAATTTAGCCAGCACTTGGCATGATTTAACTGACGGGTTTATTACAATCCGGAAACGGACAACTGATTTAGAACCACTATTGTCGCCTGAACAGCAATGGTATTTGGTCGAAAATATTCGCAACAAATTATTGCAAGCGAAATTGGCATTGTACCGAATTGATCAAGTGAATTAACAACAGTCTATTTCGTTGGCGGATAAGCGGTTACAACAGTACTTTGAT
>NZ_JACJFI010000001.1 GCF_014164505.1 Shewanella sp. SG41-4
CTGACTAGAACCAATCAACGTCGACTTGATATGAGCAGGCATATCATCTGCACCTTCATAGGTATGCTGGAAGTATGGTGCACCTTCGGGTGCGAGTATATTAAAATGCCGTTCCAAATCACCACGGACCGTAGGATCCGCATTTTCGTTTATCGCCAGTGATGCAGAAGTATGCTGGATAAACACATGTAATAAGCCAACATTGATACCTCTTAGCTCAGGCAGCTGCGCTATCACTTCATCGGTAATTAAGTGAAATCCACGTGGTTGAGGGTTAAGAATCATCTCTCGTTGTAACCACATCAAAGTAATCCTTCTTTAAACAACATTCGCAGGCAAACCATTAAGTAACGCCATGCAAAACTAAATACAAAGCATACATCAGAGCAGTGTTAATACTGAAATGACTTTAGGTTATGGTTACATAATTTACTCACCATTTACTGAACAATCACCGAATAACGACTAAACAAATACCGAACAATTAACCATTAACCATTAATATCAATTTTACAGCCCAGAACGTTGTTACACAGGTAGCGGTATTAGAATATCAGAACAAACTGTATTAGGCCTGGAAATTATTGATTTATAAACAATAGCATAAGTGATTTTTAGTTTTATTTCACGTTCTGATTGATAACAAAATACAGATAAGAAAGGCTTAGGTATATAAAGTCTTAAACGTTCTAAAGTATATAAATTTATGATTAATGCAGACTAAGCAGGCAATCATTATAAATTGTCACCTAATCACTTTAAAACCAACATTCGTAGGAGCGCCGAGAGAGAATGAGGTATCCATTATCGCAACGGGTATTGAATTTTAAGGCAGGTTAATTGTTCGCCACAAAGCAAAAAGGCACAACCTTAAGTTATAAGGTTGTGCCCATTAACACTTTTGTCAGCATCCGGCTGAAAGTTTGCTCCCTGCACCATCCATGTAAACATGCTTCCTGCAGTCCATTTCCCTGTTCTCATTTCCTTGTCTATTTATATAACTCAAACAGACTCATGAGTGTCAATCCTTTGAACAGCCTATCCATTGACTGAGCGGTAAATCTATTCAATCCTTTGAATTATCCTTGCTGCATCCTGCAGCCTAGTCCCTTTTATCCTTGTGTCGACTATTTACTGTCTTCACCCATCCTTGATTCGGCTATCCATTTGCCGAGCTTATGCCCTAATCCGTGAGCGTGTCCTAGTATCATCCTTAATATTCTTAAGCATCATTAGTCTTATTTCTCATCCTAAGAAAACCAACTGACGACCCGCTTTCGATAACAACATTCTAACTAAAATAAGGATTGAGAAAAGTCTCTCAATACCATTAAAATAAATTTCCCACATGTCACAAAACAGTTAAAACAATGTAATTATATGATTTTAAAATATTAATAAGAATTTATAACGTTAAACACTGACAACTTAAGATAAGATCCCTTACACACTTGTAGGATATTGCTTACAAAAGTGTGAGCAAGTTAATACTTTCGGGCTTATTTTCGCCATAAACGCGTGATCATTTGGCCAAACATGACCCAATCAGCCCACAAGCTGTATAGCGGGTAAGTGAATGTAGCAGGACGATTTTTTTCAAATATAAAATGTCCTAACCATGCAAAACCATAACCGACTACCGGTAACCACAATAATTGCCACCAATGCTGGTTAATCAGAGTGCTAACAATAATCACTAAAATAATACTACTGCCAATATAATGCAGTCTTCGACAAATGGGATTTTGATGTTGCGACAGATAAAATGGATAAAACTCTGCAAACGTAGAATAACGCTTTGGTTCCATTACTCACTCCTTTATTAACAACTCGTTAATGATATACCCTGTTAGAATTAGATATTGTAGTTGTTGATTATTGTAGTTCTAGATTCTTAAAAAGTTAGATTAAACCTTACTGTAGAACAATATCTCACCGTCAACATTACCAATGCTCACTGTGGCAATGCTGGTAAATTCTTGTTTCACAAACGCTTGATGGTGCAAAGGATTACTCACAAATACCCCAATACCATCAAGCCCAGGTTGTTCATCACACCAACTCAATACCGCTTGAATTAACCTGGCACCATAGCCTTTGTGTTGTTCATTGGGAGATACCGCAATAAACTGTAAAACGCCACATTTTTGCGAGGGTAGATGTTCTAAAATACAGGTTTCTTTTTGCATTAATCCTTGAGTTGATTTCCATCCGGTACCCAACATCATTTTAAACCGCCAATGCCAATAGCGCCCCTCCCCTAAAGGCACTTGTTGCGTAATCACACATGCAATTCCAATTAAACGGTCGCCGTCAAATAAGCCAATTAACGGTTGCTCTTGTTGCCATAACTCGTTTAACTCTTCACGAATCGCGGCTCGAAGTTTCTGTTCATATTGTTGATTATCATGCTGACCAAGTACTTCAATAAAATAGGGGTCATCATGATAAGCATTATAAAGAATAGAGGCCGCGACTCGTATGTCTTCCGCCGTCAAATATACTGCACGTAAAGTGTCCAAGGTGTTATTGTCCATTATTATTCCTTGTTAATTAACTCGCTAAACTTAACTTAACAAGTTTGAAACATTCTACAAGTTTTGTTTACACATTTTGCCTGTTAGCGATTGTGAGTCTCAGTTGTTTGCATTTTATCTCATCAAGACTGATACTAAAATTGTTTCTCTAATCATCACAAGGAATACGCAAATGGACACAACATCAAATGATCTAAGTCACTTATTTAAGCAGTTAGGCTTGCCTCACGATCAAGAAGGAATCGATGACTTTGTTCTCCAAAACAAACTGGAAAAACATACATTAATTATTGATGCCGATTGCTGGAATTCAGGTCAAAAAGCATTTTTAAAAGAGGCATTATTAGAAGACGCCCAATGGTCAGAAGTCATTGACCAATTTGACGTGATGATGCGAGCTAAGCTTTAATTATCGCTTAAGAGCCTGTAAATAATGTTGGTTAACGTCATTCGGCAATTAGTGTTGTCTATAGGCGGTGTCACCCCAGCCCACTAAAACGTCATCTCTGAACACAATTGGCGTGCATTCCTCTTTGCTTGTTTTACCATCTCCTTCTGCCCATTGGGTACGATAAAACAACACTTTGATGGATTGTTCTGCATTATTTTGAGTCGACTTAGTATAAGCTTCACTAAAATCAGCAGTTCCCATTAAAGTTGTCACTTGATCACTGCTCATTCCCATAGACAGTTTGCTCAACAAATCACGATTTTTATCTTGTTGCACTTGCCAATAATCAGCACTTTTACCCGATTCATGGTCACCGACACTGATAACACAACCACTTAATCCTAGTGATGTCGCGCCAATTAATGCCGCTGCGATAAGTTTTAATTTCATGTTGCATCCTTTTTGTTAAAATATAATCCGCATTGTATTTATAGATCCTTTAAGCCAAAATCGTGCCATAAAATAATGCACTGATTTATATAGCTTTATGTTTTAACTCAACAAGAATTAGTTAATCTCACTATATGGAATTAAGGAATTAAACCAACAATGAGTCCAATTGAACAATTGCTTGCCGCAGCAAAAACGATTGCTAACAATGGGCATTCGCCCAGCTTGGCCCTGATAAAAAGCCGTTTAGGCAATAGCATCCCAATGCCTACCCTTATCCAAGGTTTACAACAATTTAAGGCATTGCCTAAATCTGAGTGGCAACATTTACCGGAATTAGCAGACATTCCATCAATAGCCGACGTCCCATCACATGAACAACCCGACCTTGCTCAAGTGATCCAACAAGTTGTCACTCTACAACAACACATTAGTCGACTAACTCAACGAGTTACTGAGCTAGAACACCAATTACAAAATCATATGGCTCAAAGCAACATAATCAATAATAAGGCTGACCAATAGATGTTTGTCACCGAATTACGCTTTGAATGTTTTGCCGATACGACAATTGAGACGGTTGAGAAAGCAATTAACGCTTTTCTTGAAGCCTTACGAGCTAATGGACAAATTTTAGGACGTGAATTTGCGGTAGCATTTAATGATGGTGAATTTAGAATTCGTCTGCTGTTACCTGAAAAAACCAGCTTAGCAAACCGTCACAGTAGCCCATGGGTAAAAGTGACTTTAGCAGGCTTAACCGCAGCCAAACTATTGGCCCCTAGAGAAAAGTTTATCGGCCAAGACATTAATTCAGAAGCCAGTAATACTGACACGCCTTCATGGCAACTGCTGTATACCAGTTATGTGCACATGTGTTCGCCACTGCGTAATGGTGACAATCTATTACCGATCCCTCTTTATCAACTGCCTGCTACTTTCAATGGCGATCATAAGCGCATCATAAAATGGCAAACAGAATGGCAAGCATGCGATGAACTGCAAATGGCCGCAGCAACTAAAGCAGAGTTTGCTGCTTTAGATGAGATAACTCAGACAGACAGTGACCTATTTAGACGCGGTTGGGATTTACGTGGCCGGATAGAATATTTAACTCACATCCCCACTTATTATTACTTATACCGTGTGGGTGGTGAATCATTGCAAGCAGAGCTAACTCGCCCCTGCCCTCGCTGCGGATCACATGACTGGAAGTTAGAACAACCGCTTTTAGATATGTTTCATTTTCGCTGTGAGCCATGCCGTATTGTGTCTAACTTGTCTTGGGACCATCAATAATTCCACTAACCACATCACTCAAATGGCATTGAGAGATGTGGTTCACTGAGATTTCAACGGCATTATTATTTATTACCGCGTAACGAGTTCCACATGGTATTAATGCGTTGCCAAATGCCTGGATGATCTACCGTACGAGGTAATTCCTCGACTGGCTTTGATGGCGGTTTGATCATCGGCGATAGGCTTTCTAAAAACGCCGTTAATGATTCGGCTAATTTTGTGTTCTGTTTTTCACCCGGAATTTCAATCCACACACTGCCATCGTCGTTGTTTACGGTGAGCATTTCGTCGCCATCACCTAACACACCAATAAACCATGTTGCTGGTTGTTTAAGCTTTTTCTTCATCATCAAATGACCAATTACATTTTGTTGCAAATTTTCAAAGTCATCTTGATTCCATGATTGGAGTAATTCACCGTCGCCAAATGATGCTGTAAACGGCAATGGCGCTGAAAAATATTGGCCATAGAATGCATGAATATCTTGGTGTAATTGAATATTTAATGCATGCTCCACGTTACTAAAATCAGCAACATTGTCACGTTTAACCGGTTGCCAAAATACGGTATCATCAGCGTCCGCATTAAATGTACCTTGAATACATATTGAGTCTTCGCCCAAAGGATAATAGCGCGGAAATTCAGATAGAGTATCTTGATAAGATTTAAGATAATTTTTTATGAAGCAATCTAATGCAGATGAACAAGACACTTAAGCCACTCGTAGTTTATAATAAAACCATATTTTGACACGGAAACCGATTAGATGACACACAATCACGACCCTTATAGTGATGCTGCTGCATTAAAAGGCCTAACATTAGGTCAAGCAACTGCTTATAAAGCTGAGTATGACGCGTCACTGCTGCAAGGGGTTCCACGTAAACTTAATCGAGATGCAATTGAATTAAGTGGTGATCTCCCATTCCATGGCACTGACATTTGGACAGGCTATGAATTGTCTTGGCTGAATGCTAAAGGCAAGCCTATTGTTGCCTTGTTAGAAGTTCAACTGGATCTCAACAGCACAAATTTGATTGAGTCTAAATCCTTTAAATTGTACTTAAACAGCTTTAACCAAACTAAGTTTGACAGTGTTGAAGATGTTCAAGATACATTAAGCCGTGATTTAGCGGCTTGTGCTGAAGGCGAAGTGACAGTGAAGGTTATCGAACCTAAACACTTTAACCTTGAACGCATTGTCGACTTACCAGGCACCTGCATTGATGATTTAGACATTGAGGTGACCGAGTATGAATTTAATCCAGATCATTTAATCGGTGGTACCGATCCTGACAAAAACGTGGCTGAAACATTGAATTCAAATTTATTGAAATCTAATTGTTTAATCACCTCGCAACCTGACTGGGGCAGCGTGATGATCCGTTATCAGGGTCCTAAGATTGATCGTGAAAAACTGCTGCGCTATTTAATCTCTTTCCGTCAGCATAATGAATTTCACGAACAGTGCGTTGAGCGTATTTTTGTCGATTTAAAAAAATACTGCCAATGTACTAAGTTAACCGTTTACGCACGTTATACTCGTCGTGGTGGCTTAGACATCAACCCGTACCGCAGTGACTTTGAAAACCCGCCAGAATCAAACCGCCTAGCGAGACAATAATAGCGATTGATTAAGATGTTTAATCATTACGAGTCGTAAGTCTCTAGGATAATAACAAAAAGCCAATCTTAACTAGGTTGGCTTTTTTGTTGTTCATATTATTCTGCGACTTTCTTATAAATATTTACATAATCAAATATTATGAGGAGGGAACATATGCATCATGCATCAGTTTTTCAATCATTTCCCTTAACCAAATACACGACTTATCTAATGCGTGTTTTGTCGGCCAAATGCTGTATAAATCTATTGGTCGTGTCTCAAAAGGTAACTCAACCAAGGTTAGTTTAAACAGTTCCGCATAGCTTTGGGCAAAAGTATAAGGCGCTATGCCTATGGCATTCGACTTACTGATTAACGACAACATGCTCAATACAGACGACTGCTCACTGTATAACGTTCGCTGCGGTAATGGGTCATTTGAAATGATATCTGCAACACGCATATTATCGCGATGTAGACGATACATTACGTGCTCGGCGGAAAAAAAATCGTCGTGGCTAACATGGTTTTTTATCACTGGATGATGTTGACGTACCACACAAACAATCCGCTCCTGGGCGACCTTTTTAAAACTAAACATTTTTAATTTTGGCGGCATAATATCCAGTAATAAATCCACTTTTTGCATTTGTAAGTCTTGAAACTGCTCCGCCTCGAACACTGGTGAATTACGTAACACGACCCTTACGGACAAATTAGCTAAAGCTCTATCTAGATGAGGTTGTATTAAATCAATAACAGCTTCATTAGCATATAGGGTAAATACTCGTGAAGAGGTATAAGGATCAAACTCGCTGATCCCCATCAATGTTTGTTCAATAGCATCAAGCATAGGTTGCACCGAATTAAAGATATGTAACCCTGTCGCTGTAGGTTCAATACCACGACCAATTCGAATAAATAACTCACAATCTAATGCGATTTTAAGACGATTTATCGCATTACTCACCGAAGACTGGGTTAATGCTAGCTGTTCAGCAGCACGAGTAATCGACGATTGCTGACAAACCACGCAAAACACCCGTAATAAATTTAAATCTAAAGTTGATAATTTATGGCTCAATTCATCATTCATGTGCTTACCTTTATCACCAATACATTTACATTGTGAATATATTATAACCATTTAGCCATAGTTATCTTTTGGTGTTTATTCCTTAAGATAGGTTCATCAAGTTTAAAACCTATATTTTAATTTAACGAGGAATACCACTATGAACAAATCAATCATCGCACTTTCAATGATAACAACACTTTCGCTGAATGCATTTGCAGCACAACACGAGCACGATCATTTAACGGTCGACTATCACGGTAAAGCGGCAACACCTGCAACTATTACTCATAATGCTGCCTTAGCAAAAAGCCTTAATTTTGATGACAAAGTCGCTTTTGAGCGTTTTAGTAAAAACCAAATTGCTGAGTTCGACCAAGCAACCGCTGACATTTTACGTGCAGAATTTAGCTTTATCAGTGAACAATTTCCTGACTCGGTTAATCCATCACTTTATCGCCAGGCACAACTCAATATGGTGCCAAACGGTTTATATAAAGTGACTGACGGTATCTACCAAATTCGTGGCACTGACTTATCTAATATGACCTTGATTCGTGGTGAAACAGGTTGGATTGTTTATGATGTACTGTTAACAAAAGAAGCCGCAGAGCAATCACTAAAATTTGCTTTTGAACACTTACCAGAAGGCAACAACTTACCCATTGTAGCAATGATTTATTCCCACAGTCATGCAGATCACTTTGGTGGCGCGCGCGGGGTTCAAAACTTATATCCTGACGTGAAAGTGTACGGTTCAAATAATATTACCACAGAAGTTGTAGATGAAAATGTACTTGCTGGTAACGCGATGAGCCGCCGAGCAAGTTATCAATATGGCGCCACATTGGGTAAACACGATCATGGTATTGTTGATGCAGCCTTGGCAAAAGGCTTATCAAAAGGTGAAGTTACTTATGTGAAACCAGACTATGAACTCAACCAACAAGACAAATGGGAAACGTTAACGATTGACGGGCTTGAAATGGTATTTATGGATGCATCAGGCACTGAAGCTGCCAGTGAAATGGTGACTTATATTCCGTCTATGAAAGCGTTATGGACAGGTGAACTCACCTATGACGGTATGCATAACATTTATACTTTACGCGGTGCCAAAGTACGTGATGCCTTAAAGTGGTCAAAAGACATCAACCAAATGGTCAATGCATTTGGTCAAGATGTTGAAGTATTATTTGCATCACATTCAGCACCGGTATGGGGTAATGGTGAAATTAATCAATATCTTAAAATGCAACGTGACAATTATGGTTTAGTGCATAACCAATCATTACGATTAGCCAACCAAGGCGTTGTGATACAAGATATTGGCGATGCAATCATGGACACTATTCCGCAACAGGTCAAAGACACCTGGTACACCAATGGTTATCACGGCACATACAGCCACAACGCCAAAGCGGTTTACAACATGTATTTGGGTTACTTTGACATGAATCCAGCCAACTTAAATCCACTACCTACTCAACAAGAGGCAAGTAAATTTGTCGAATATATGGGTGGAGCTAATAATATCGTGAAAAAGGCTAAAGCAGACTTTAGCGAAGGTGATTATCGCTTTGTGGCTACTGCACTCAACAAAGTGGTGATGGCCGACCCAAAGAATCAACCTGCCCGAGACTTATTGGCTGACACTTATGAACAACTTGGTTATCAAGCAGAAGGTGCAGGATGGAGAAATATATACCTTACGGGAGCGCAAGAGTTACGTATTGGTATTCAGCCTGGCGCACCAAAATCAGCGTCACCAGATGTATTGAGCGAAATGGATATGACAACATTGTTTGATTTTCTAGCCGTTAAAGTGGACAGTATTGCAGCAAATAAATTAGGGGATATTAGTTTAAATGTGGAAACTAAAGCCGCCAAAGGCGAGCCAGCGAACACCGTATTTGTAGAGCTGAGTAATGGTAACTTAAACAATATTATTGTCGAAAAAGCTAAAGCAGCTGACGCAACTTTAACGATTGCAAAATCCGATGTTGTTGATATTTTATTAGGTCAAACAACGCTAAAGCAGTTACTTGAGCAAGGTAATGCCACCATGACTGGCGACCAAGATGCCTTTAGTAAAATAGCTTCAACGTTAGTTCAATTTGACGAAAATTTTGAAATCGTTCCATTACGTTAATTATTGGAAGCTAGCTCAACTAAACACAATTCAGCCGAAGCTTTGCTTCGGCTGAATTGTTTGTACCGACTAAAATTAATTTTTCTGTTTAACATCTGATTTTAGAAAGTCGTTTTTGGCTTTAACAAAGTAATTCTGCCAGCGATAATTGGTAAATATTTAATGAATTATCAATGGGCTCTATTCTAAGTGAATGTTGTTCATTTACTTGCTTAGTTAAGCCAAAGGTTATTGCAAAACGATATTGCTGATCAAGCCGGCCTAATACTGTTTGCCACGCCATTGTGGTGGCGATGTCTTCAGCCTCTGTAAAATTAAGCTTAACGTCTTGTTGTAATTCAATGGTTTTATGTGATTTATCAGCGAGCTGCACATTTACATTCCCTTGCGTTATTAAGCCAAAATCAACAGAAAATGATTTAAGTGACAATGCCAAGCCTAAACCACGGGCTTTAATGTAAGACTCTTTTACCGCCCATAAATCAAAAAATCGCTGTCGCTGCAATGATGGCGGCAATTGTAATAAAGTGTCGGTTTCAGCTTGGGTAAAGTAGTGATTAAGAATAGGTACAATATCTGTACTGCTACGTTCACGCTCAATATCTACCCCAAAACACAGGTCAGCATCAGCGTAATGATCAGCTTTTAACGCATGTCCGCCCATCACTATCCCAATCATTAACCACTCACCGCTGTGACTTAAATTAAAATGCAGCCCTGTTTTCGCCAACAAATCTGGTGTTAGTGCCGGTTTACCTTTAGCACCGTAACTAAAACGCCACTCATTGGGCTTTAGTTCACTATGCAGTGATAACACAGCCCGAAGCCCTAAGCGTACTTGTAAACCATTATTGCGTGCCGACACGCTCCTATAACGGCTCACCTTAGCGACCTCGTCATCAGTTAACCAATCTAAGGCTAAACCCGCTTCATAATCAGTAGGTGATAGCGCCCCATTAAGCGGCACAAAATAAACATAGGGCTGAGAAAGCCCTGTTGTTCGAGTGCCTGATTGAACAGCTAATGGTGTCGTTGATTGAGTTGCTGAGGACATGACCGACATTAAAAATACATAACACTCTATTAAACGATAATACGGCTAAATTACCGTAATAAGACCGATGTCGCGAGAGTTTTGTCAAATAAAACCCATATAGCGAATAGTGCAAATAAGCACGTTTAGCATCAAAAAAGTTATTTTCACTTTTACTGTTGATGATTGACGTTAATTCATCAACAATCACCACTATCATCACAACATCGAAAGCTTATACCTTCATGCGCATAGTCAGTTTAGTCATCATGCTATTTTTATCGCTACTCAGCTCAAACGCTGCGTTTGCTCAATGGCATCAAAAGAGTTTTGATGTCATGGGTACCCTCGCCCACGTTGAATTTTGGCTAGACGATGATGCAGCCCAAGCAAAGGCAGATGGCTTAATTGCCGCTGTAGAGCAAGAAATGCAGCGCATTGATCAAACCATGAGTCCTTACATCGCCACCAGCGAACTCAGTATCATTAATCGCGATGCAGCCACAAAACCCGTCACAATCAGCCCAGAGCTATTTGATTTACTCACCGACGCGCAAGATATTGCCAAATTAACCGATGGCATGTTTGATATCACCTACGCCTCAGTAGGTTACCAATACGATTATCGTAAACACCAAAAGCCCGACCAAGCGGCCATTAACACCGCATTAAAAGCAATTAACTACCAAGCAGTAATGCTCGACAAACCCACCTCTTCAGTTCGTTTTGCTAATACCGATGTCAAAATTGATTTAGGCGGAATAGCTAAAGGGCATGCGGTTAAAAATTGCATTGCGATATTAAAAGACGCAGGCATAGAACATGCACTTATCAGCGCTGGCGGCGACACGACATTACTGGGCGATCGCATCGGACGCCCTTGGTTTGTTGGTATAAAACACCCTCGCGCAGACGACAAAACGGCAGTGCAATTACCATTAAGTGACGAGTCAATTTCGACATCGGGCGATTACGAACGTTACTTTATCGAAGACGGCTTGCGCTATCATCATATTATTAATCCCAAAACTGGTGACTCAGCACGCAATGTTGTCAGCGTGTCAATTATCGGTAAAAATCCAACTTATGTAGATGCCCTGTCCACCGCCATTTTTGTCATGGGATTACAAAAAGGCATGGCGTTAATCAATGAGTTACCTGAATACGAAGCGATCATAATAGACAATCAACAAACGTTATATGTATCGACGGGGTTACAACAAGACTAAGTTTTTTGGTAATTAATCATTTGATATTGATTATTAGATTCGAGGCCTAGACGACTGGATAAATCACCGTTAAATATATCTAAGGATGGGACTGAAATGAATGTTCAAGAAACATTAGAAGAAAAAGTTGATCGGTTTAAAGTCTATTATATGGAACTAATCTCAACAGCAGAATGTGAACAAAACCTGACTCACCAGAATGTCCCTTCCAAAATCCTTTGTTGTTCAATTTTTGATGCTATTTCAAAAAGTGTTTTTCCTGAAATCACTTCTAATAGAGAACGTTACATATCACTTGTAAGACGTTGTGATAGCTGGCCAGAAAGTAAAAAAGTGAGTTTACTTCATTTGGTAAGATTATTTGAAATCACTAAAAATATTCCGCCAAATACCAACCAACTCGTCGAACTAGCTCAACAAAAATTCAATCGTTTATTTCCAATATCTAATAATTTATCGAGTAATCATGTACCTATAAGCTCGGACATTAATCTTGAAGATATACTAACTCTTTGGCCGAAACAAAATAGTACCCATATAAAAATTGGAGGAGTAAAACCACACCAGTTAATGCATGAAAACTTACTTTGGTTGTACAGAAACTCTGTAGTCCATGAATATAGAAATCCAGGACAAGGTTTCGAACTTGGTCAGTATGTGCCCGAATATGCTTTTTACCAGGAGCTTTCGACCATTAATTCATTAACAGATAAAGGATTTAATTTTACGAATCGTTGGGAGCTTGTTTACCCTGTTAATTTCTTTATTAATCTTTGCAAAGAAGCGCTAAACGTTGCTGCATTAAATCATTTAGAAAACCAAACATGCCCTTTCCAAGGATATTCAGAAGGTACGTATTGGTTGCCAAATTTTAACGATTAAACAAAAATGAGCTGGCCAGAAGCCAACTCATTCCTAGGAACAATATAACGTTAACAACCCTACACTATCGGTTGAAACGCGGTTAACGAATCAAGCATGGTTGCATTGCCTAATCCTTGTCCTGGGGCAATTGACGTAAATTGGCTTTGTTCGCCATGTAGAGCCATATAATTTAGCAATACGGTTTCTACCAACAAGTTAACGTTATTGGCCGACGGGGCTGACGCGGTATCAACGGATGCATCACTGCGCATAAAACCAATTTGTTGTTTTCTGGCCATTTGGTCGGCGCTGCCACCCATTAATAGTGGTTTGCCAGACGGATTATAAACCAAAAAGAATGACGCGCCTGTTGATGAGTTATCGCCAGTCCATTCGCCTTTACCGCGCCCTTCCATGGAGTCATCGATGCGGCCATTGCTAGCAACTGAGCCATCACTAAACACGTATAACATTAACGGCATATTGCGACGTGAAGCATATTCTAAACACGCGCCCATGCAGCGACCAGCTCGTAAATCTCTTAACTCACCTGTGGCGCGCTCGCCAGTGTGATAGTCAAACCCCCCCATGGTGACCGTGCCCGCACCTGAAAAGCCATTAACCACTAACTTCATGATTGACGCTGTTTTTTGGAACTCAGACTCTGAGTCAAATTCATTAATCCCAAAAATGCCGCCAGGACCGACAATATCAGGGTCTAACAATGGGTTTAATGTTGATGGGTCGCCAAAACGGTCGGCAAGATCGGCACTTTTAACATAACCACAATTAACCAAATCTTTAATCACATCACCGCGGGTAACTTGCGTGTTCACTGCCGCCATTTTTTGAGCGCTAATACGTTGAATACTTTCCATTACGGCCACAGCATCTCGTTGCGACAATAAACTGAATAAATCACCTACATCCACTAAACCCGTTACGTCTGAAGGTCGGTCAATTTTAGTGGGCCGTTTGCTTAAATCAATAAAGTTGGTGGGCGCCATTGAATTGCCGCCTGAGTCAGAATTACGCGACCCCACTAGCGGCATTAACGAACCGTTCGCCCCTGCTGCCGCGATAGCATACATAGGATTGTGTGGATTATTGCCCGTGTCATTGTCTGAGCGATTGGGGATCACAGCACCGTTGATACGCGATGCGGTATCAGATGATACTTTCTCTAAAATCCCGCGTAAAAATGCTGAGTCAGAGTGAAACGCCAGCCCTAAATCAGTATTAATAAAATCAGACATCCCCGCATTAGGGTTTGCAATAGACGGAGCCATATCACCTGGTAAACCCAGTTTGTTATAACCAGCCGTAGATAAGAAATCTTGCTGCCCGCCAGCGCCGCCAACCAACACATTAGAGCCCGCAATATTGGCACCACCGGCTAAATCGAAACTAATAAACGGAATTTTGCCCGCCCCTTGTACGCTGATGCCACAAGAGTCTCTTAATGCTTCAAGATCGGGCGATAACGCCGCATGGGCATTGTTAGGGTTAGCAAATAGGCTAAATAGTGACAAACCAGCAACTGCAGCGCCGCCTTTGTACAAGCCTGTCGAAATAAAATCTCGCCTAGTCATCGGCTTACGGTGATCAGCAAACAACAATGGACTGTCTGGATGAAGGTGCTTAGTTCTAGTCATTGTTGAATCCTTTTTGTGCCCGTATTACGGCTATATCAGTTGCATAAGTTAATCGTGAAAACGTCAATCCAGCAACCGTTTGCCTTGACTGCTGTAAGGTTGATGGTATCAATCGCTGTAAATATCGTTTCATACTGTCGCCTCCTATTGCACTAGCATCACGGCACTAGCCAATACGGCTGCGCAACTAGACTTAGCGATAGTACGGGTGCGCTCGGCAGTACAAGTGCCACTACAAACCGACAGACTGCTAACCAAGCTATCCAGCTCATTGTAAACTGCACTTTGGCTTGGCTGACTGGCTAGCGATAACGGCATAAGTTGGTTAATTAACGGGTTCAATAAATTGGCGCGCTCAGTGGTATTTAACGCCACACTAGGTACGGCAGTAAAGTCCACATCTGGGAACCAATTACTGCGAATCGTGTTGTCTTCAATCGCAGTATCACAATAGGCAATGGCAAGCTGGGTAATGCCCATTTGCTGAGCTGAAATAAAGGTTTCAATATTTTCAAGACTCGGTAATTGGCGTTTAACTAATTGATAGGTGTTAAATACTTTAGTCGACTTCTGGTCAACGCCCGTCAGCATACTCATACTGTGATTGATTTCAGCAAAATTACGCACACCGACTTGAGCCGATTGAGTGGTTGCAGGCAACTCGGCTGGGGTAACAAATACCCCAGGTAACACCACATTGGTGTGATCGCCTAATTGTTCAAAGGTTAAGAAAAACTCATCCAAATTAGCGCCTTTTTCAAGGGCGATAATAGTACCCAACGAAGATATTGAAAACGGCTCTGCAATCGCTTGCCCTGCCGATACTGATAAATCGAGATTCGCGTATGACTGGCCTTGAGCACTTTCTTTACCGTTAATACCGATACGTAAGCCTTTTAACGCAAAGCTGTCTGCTACTGGCGTACCGTCAATGTTGACAATAGCAGCATTACTAAACAAATAGCTGTAGTTATCAAACTGACTGACTTCAAACATGACGTAGGTATTGGGAAGATCAATTAAATGACTAATCGAGAACAATAAAAAGAACTTTTCACCGACTCCAACATTATAATTTTGCTGTGCTTGCTCAGGTGCTAGTACCCGATTATAAATGGCTAATAAGCGAATATCGCCTTGCCATACATGCTGGTTTGACGCTTCTCTACCCAAAATAAGCGCGAAGCTGTCGTCCCAATTAGCCAGTGGCGCAATGTCTTCATCGACCACATCAATCAATTGACCATTAACGTAAATACTGCGGCCAGTGGTGGCATTGTAAGTCATCACGACGTGCTGCAATGTGGCTTGTAATACCTCATCCGCATCTGGTGTACTTAATGCTGGCTCGCCATTGGTACTAGATGCCTGAGTGCGCAGCATAAAGTCATAATTATATTGAGTTTGGCCTAAGGTAAAATTACGTGCGCTATCTCCCGCAGAATAGGTCACTATTCTGGCTGGACCCTCTTGAGTTACATTATTAGGTGTCACCCAAGCCTCAACAGAAAACTCACCTGTTGCGGTAATTAAATCATGCAGTTTTTTGCTGTTAGCGGTACTCGCCTGCGCTTTACCGTTAGTAAACGACAAGCCCCAACTGCCCAACCAATCTACATCACCAGTTAAGGTCAAATTAGCGGCTGGAGATATGCCTGAGGTGTCATAAGCAATGCTGCCCTCACCTGTTTTAAATTGATATAAAGCAATTACGTCAGTTTCAAAACGGCCACCACTTGAGGCGGTAATGCCATCGGTTAAACGTAATGACTTTGACACCACCATGTCTGGTGAAATCTCATCGAGTTCAATGCCATCACTGAGCGCCATAATGGCATCGCGCATTTCAATGCTGTCGTCTACACAATTGCTCCAGCAGTTATGAAACTCCGAACCTAAACGCACCACAAGCCTTGATTGAGCAGGGTCGTCTAAATTAATCACTCCTTTGGCGGCTTCATAAGCTTGGGTAACATCGGTGCTGGCAAAAAATGGCGACTGTGGAGATTGCGCACCTTCATTATGGCAAGACACACAATATTGATTCACGATGGGATAAACGTGCTGACTGAATAAGCTGCTGTCGTCAGGAAAGTTTTTACTTGAACCAGGATCGCGGATAATTGGCGCGGTAAGTTCAATGGTGTTAGCACTGCTAACACGCTCGTCGGCCCATAACTTGACCCATTGAGTCATGGTTTCGCCACATGCTGAATCACTGGCTAACCAGCAATTATGCCCACCGGCCACTTTATTGACTAAACGCGACGCCTTAGGATCAGATAAATCTACCAATGGATTGGTGGCGGCATAAGCATCGTTAACGTTATTACGACTGGCAAAATATGGCGCTTGATTACCTTCGGTATGGCACGCACCGCATTTGTCTTGGGTCGAGATATTATCCCACAACGATGCTTTGTATTTTTGAATATCAGCCGTTGCTGCTGCAGGGCCGGTATATACGTCAGATTGCGGAATTTGTTGCGCAGGCGGATTCTTTTCAACATCCCCGCCACCACAAGCAGAAAGCCCGATGATTAATGAGGCAATAACAAGGCCTTTAGACATTAAATATTTCACGGTTATTCTCCCATACAGTAGTTGCCAACTTCAGCAAACACGCGCTTAAGTTGATATGAGTTCTGTTTAAAAGACGTCGTAGTTGCACTCATTTGTGCAATATCCGCTTGACTTTCTGCGTCTCGTAAACACACCGTTTTAAACACCTTTTTAACTTGGCATTGGGCAAAGGCATTGCTGTTTGCCAGCTCTTGTCCTAAAGATTTAGCCCCACTACCTTGACCTGACAAACTGTTATCCCAACCCAATTTCTGATTAGGTCCTTCGCGCCAGTAATTGTTCCATCTATCGTTTGGCGTGGCATAGCCAAAAGGAAAACTGGTTGAATTGATATGATACTTACCTTGCACTCGGGTGCCAGTGGCTGGGTCGGTTTGACCGCTGGTGTTGTAAGCTATTGCTCCAGCTTCACCCGTTGGATCTTGGTCACGGTTAAACTCATATTCATAAAAAGCAAACGCTTGCGCCAGTGGATCCATACCACTGTGACAACTTGAGCAGTTATTGATAAATAAACGGCTGTCACCACCAGGGCTGCGGCTGACATCTTGGCGAATACGATCGGTTGGGCGGGTGTTGTCTTTTAATGGCTCTAAATCGGTACACAAATGGTTCATTAAGGTAAAACGAAACATGGCGCGATTAGTGCCTAAATAGAAAAACTCTTTCGCAGCGGCGCGGCTAGTTAACACCCCAGCGGTTGCGTCAGCAGGTAATCCATTCACACTCGATTGAGTGGTGCGCTCTAAGCCGTCTTTTAAATCAATAAATTGGTCTTCTAACGCTTGATAATGGTCATTATTATTACGATTGTAACCGGGTAAATTCAAACTGTTTTTACCCACATACACCATGTCTGCTTGCAGAATATCTCTGAAATCAACATCGTCCCTAACCGCACCGATTACCGTGGCAGAATAGTCATTTAACGGCGCAAAAATGTCTTGATCAATATTGGTCCATGGCGTGGCGAATAATTTCAACGTCGTGGAGTAAAATGCCGGCGTTTCCATTGCTAGGTAGGCAGCTTCGATGGGTTTACCGTCATCCAGTAATGCTGCCATATTTTGCAATGTGGTTTCAGATGCGGCGACACCGGCTATTCGGTCATGCAATTGTTTTGCTTGCTCTAAGCTGCCTGCTGCTACGTTGGCCGAGAAAAGGCTAAACACACCAAGTGCTAATACACTCATCAACGTCTTAGAATGCATCTTTTTTCCATTATAAGATAATAAGCTGAGGCTTTTTATCGTACGAAGTCGTTGCTTCATACTGTCTCCTTGTTAGCACTTGTTTGTCTCGCATTAAACTTGCGTTGATATACTGATTTGCTCGTTTACTTTGTCAACATACAGATTTTGTTAACCTCAATGTTGTTGTTTTGTATCTTGGAGCAAATGTTGAACAGTAAATGCATCGAATGGTGCTGATTAAATCATTCCACGGCTCACAATAAAAGTTTTTATTTTGTTAATTTTTTTGACACTTACAGCCAATAACTTGACGTCAAAAAATGGACCTATACCGTCAAAAAAAAGTATTCCAACTATTTGATAAAAAGTGTTGAAACACAGAGCCTAGAAAGCAATAATGTCACGCGCCATCTGGTTTTGCTATGATACTCACAAAAATAATAAATCGTTAAGGAAAACAAATGAGGCCGACTTTGGGCTATAACATTATGATGTTTACGGTAATTACATTGTTATTAGGATGTAACACCGAAACAGCGATTAAAGATCAACAGCCTGATCCTGTTCTTGTTGAATATCCTGTAGTTTATATTGAGCGTAATCTAACGGCGGTCGATCAAAACCCTGCACAATTTGAACCTCTCAACCCGGCCCTTTTTAATCCTGGTGCCCAGTTACTCATTAAACAAAATGCATTTGCTGACTCCCCTGCAACCAATCTCACAGCAACCTTGTTTGGCGCTGAGCAGCTGATTGATATTCGCGATTTGTCAGTATCAGACGATGGTCAACAACTGCTTATGGCCATTCGCGCGCCAGAAATCGAAGGTGTGGACGACGATGAACAGCCTAAATGGAACATCTGGCGTTATACCGTGGCTAGCCAAACTTTAGAACGGATCATCACGAGTGATATCACGGCAGAGCAAGGCGATGACTTAATGCCGGCGTTTTTGCCCGACGGCAGAATTATATTTGCCTCAACCAGACAGCGTTTATCTCGAGCCATTTTGCTGGATGAAGGTAAACCACAATACACAGCATTAGATGAAAGCCGTGCTAATGAAACCTTTAACATCCATGTGATGGACCCTGACGGCAGCGCCATTCAGCAGTTAACGTTTAATTTAAGCCACGACTTTTACCCATTGGTACTACAAAGTGGCAAAATTTTATACAGCCGCTGGGATCGAATGGGCGGCGACCACGGAATTAACCTGTACCGTATGAATCCGGACGGAACAGACAACGAATTAGTATTTGGTTGGCATTCGCATCAATTGCCCCTTGACGGCCAAACCGAATCGATTGATTTTATCAAGCCACAACAATTGCCTAGCGGTGAAATATTAATGCTGTTGTCATCACAAGACGACAGCGCGATTCAAAAACGTCCAGTGCTAATTAATATTGACGACTACGTTGACGCTCAGCAAGCCACTGCCAATTCTGGCGCGCAAGGTGAAGCGATTACCGACGCCGCATTATCAGAATTTAACTTCTCATTTTCTGCCGCATTGTCAGAAAACGGTAGAATCAATCATTTATACCCACTACCCGATAACAGCCAGCGCTTTTTAATGAGTTGGGATTTGTGTCGTGTTGTTGTAAATGACATCGTCCGTGCCTGCGGCCAACTTAGCGCGGAGCAACTTGCTGACGAAAACCTCATTCAAGCCGATCCATTATACGAGTTATGGTTACTCAATAATGCCAACAATACTCAACAATTGGTGGCCACCACAACTCAAGGCACAGTGCTAACTGAATCTGTAGTGATGCAACCTAGCGCACAACCAAAAACCTTTATCGCAGACAAAGTGGTAGGCAACGAACTCGACCCACAGCTAAGTCAACAATTGGCTGGCGCTATCCACATTCGTAGCGTATATGACTTTGATGGCATCGACACCACAGCTAACGCGGGTGGTATTAGCCGTTTAAGTGATCCTTCACAAACACCTGCGGCTAATTTACCCGCTCGATTTTTGCGAATTGTGCGTGGAGTGCCTATGCCTCCCGATGATGTGAGAGACATCCTTAATACCGATTTTGGCCGCAGTAATAACCAACTCATGCGCGAAATTGTTGGTTATAGCGCTATTCAACCCGATGGTTCAGTTAAGATAAAAGTGCCAGCCAATGTCCCGTTAGCCATCAGTGTATTAGACATCAATGGTCAGCGTATTGGCGGACGTCACCGTCAATGGATAACGTTAACGCCGGGTGAAACCTTGGAGTGTACAGGTTGTCATACCGCTAATAGTCAGCTACCTCATGGTAGATTGGACGCACAAGCAGCCAGCATTAATGTCGGCGCGGTTGGTGGTTCAGCTTACCCTAATGCCACGAGTAATATCATTCCAGAGCAAGGACAAACCATGGCTGAAGCCGATGAAATGGTGAATGGTCTTGCCGAGCTTAGCGCTAACATTGAGTACCAAGATATTTGGACAAATCCAGTGTTGTCTGCGGCAAACCCAAGTATTGAATATAGTTACAGTAATTTAGCCACACCTGCGCCAAATGGCAGTGAGTGCTTTGACAATTGGACTCCCTATTGCCGCATTCAAATCAATTATGTTGAACATATTCAGCCGCTGTGGGACTTAGCCCGACCAGTAATAGACGCAACTACTCAAATGCTCGTTGCCGACAACACCTGTATCAGTTGCCATAATATTGTCGATGCAGATGGCGCGGCGCAAGTGCCTGCTGGACAGTTGTCGTTAATCAATTCGCCGTCAAGCGATCAAGCTGCGCATTTAACTTCTTACCGTGAACTGTTTTTTAACGATGTTGAGCAAGAAGAAGTCGATGGTATTTTAATCGACAAATTAGTTGAAGTGCTCGATGCCGATGGCAACGTAGTTTATCAAGTAGACAGTAATGGTGAGCTTATTCTTGACGCTGACGGTAACCCTATTCCGGTGTTAACCACAGTCAATGTGCCCGCAATTTTATCGACTAATGGCGCGCGTTCAAGTAACACATTTTTTGAGGTGATGAATAACACCACCCATCAAAATATGCTGTCGGCCGATGAGCTCAAATTACTTAACGAATGGTTAGACATTGGCGCGCAATATTACAACACGCCATTTTACTCACAGGACTAACAAAGCATGCCACAAGCAAAACCATAGGTTTGCTTCATGACTTTGCGATAGGGAATTATGCAAACATATTTACGAAACACCTTTTTGCTACTGACAATACTGTGTTTAAGCCCCGTATTACAGGCCGACGACAACCCAAGTTTGCGGATTGATGTGCCCTTTATTGAGCTGCATTCAGGGCCAAGTGATGGCTATCCAGTGGTTTCAGTTATCGAGCAAAACGAAATGGTAACGGTGTTGCTTATGCGAACATCTTGGTTAAAAGTACTAAACAAACGTGGAGTTGAAGGCTGGTTTCATGAAGATAACCTAAAGGGTTTATCGCAAGATGGCCAAGCCATTAACGTGAACTTGATAACAGAACAAGACGTCATCAACCGCCAAATTGAAGCCGGTGTAATGTACGGCGATTTGGAAGGTGCCAATTTTTACAATATCTATGCTGGCTATGCATTTACCCCAGTATTTAGCGCTGAAATATCAGCAGGTAAAGCACTAGGTAGCATTTCTGACAGCGATGTATTTGAAGTAATGCTGTTTAGCCAACTTCTACCCGATTTAATTGTCGTGCCATACATTGGCGTTGGTGCGGGGATCATTAATACCGAACCTCATAGTGTGTTAGCCGACACCGAATCGCGTCGTAGCACCTTAATGAGTGCAGCCGCTGGCATAAAATATCACCTTGCACGTAACTTTTTATTACGGGCCGAATATAAACTCTCGTTAGCCTTAACCGACCGAGATGAAAATGAAGAGATCCAAACATGGAAAATAGGATTCAGCGTATTTTTTTAATGCCTTTGTTCAGCGCTAGTGCTTTAGCGCTGACCGCATTAACACCAAGCTTAGCATTTGCCGCCGACAATGCGCCAAACACAGTAAAAGCCGATGTAGAACGGCGCACGGTGCTTGACGATGTGCTCGACACCGAAAATTTTGAAGTGGGTATTCAAGGCGGTATTTTGTCGATTGAAGACTTTGAATCTAACCCTTGGATAAGTGCGCATTTGGGTTACCACATTAGTGAGCATTTTTATGTCAAAGCGCGTTATGCCCAAGCTAAAGCGGGTGAAACCAGTTTTGAAAAACTGTCTAATGCAGCACCATTATTAACTGACGCTGAGCGCGAATTAACTTATTACGGCTTAAACATTGGTTATAACCTGCTACCAGGTGAAATCTTTTTTAGCAAAGACACCGTGTTTAACAGTGTCTTTTCGGTTGAGCTGGGCGGTGGCAGTACCGAGTTTGCCGGTGACGAGCAATTTACCGTCAACCTGACTGCAAACTACCGAGTGTTTTTAACCGACTGGATTGCATGGGATTTAAGCATGAGTGATTACCTGTTTAATACCGAGGTCACTGGTGCATCTAAAACAACCCATAACCTAAATTTTGCAACGGGTGTGTCGTTCTATTTTTAATCCATCTTGATATCTGTGGTTAGAATAGACCATCGAAAATTCAAGTGGTAGAAGTGAAAAATCAATAAGGAAATACAATGTTGTTCAGTCGATTAAGTGGTAAATGTCTTATTGCCTTGGGTGCATTACTGTTGTCTATGCAGGCTCAGGCGCTAACGCCTGGCCAAGCAGCCCCTGACTTCACCCTAAAAAACCAGCAAGGGACTAACCTTAATTTAGCCGAACAACGTGGCGACATTATCTTGATTAACTTTTGGGCATCTTGGTGCGGACCATGCCGTAAAGAAATGCCGGTTTTGCAAACATTACAAGACAAGTATCAAGACTTAGGCGTACAGGTATGGGGCATTAATGTTGAACAAGAAAACCAAGCAGGCAAAGACTTTTTAGCCGACCTTGATTTACGTTTTCCGATATTTTTCGACCAAACAAACTCTTTGTCTAAGACTTATCAGGTTGAAGCCATGCCAACCACAGTTATTATTGATCGCGATGGTAATGTGCGCTTTATATTTCAAGGCTATCAAGACGGCTTTGATAAAAAGTATGCAGCAGCCATTAAACAGCTGATTAGAGAGTAAATTGATGATAAACACCTTATCTCCTCGTATCACTGCTTTATCGCTTAAGTGCATTGCGCTATTAAGCTTAATTAGTTTAAGTGGCTGCACGAGTATGGGCATTGAGCCTTGGGTTAAACCTTACGAGCGCCAAAACTTAGCCGATCCGATTATGCGCATGAATCGTCACCCAAGTGCCAGTATGCATGTGGCGCACGTACTTGAAGGTCGAGAATCTTCTCGTGGCGCAGAAGGAACTGGAGGGGGTGGTTGTGGCTGTAACTAATTTGATCAATAAAAGCGTTAAGCTATTTGCAGTATTGTTTATCAGTATTACGTGTCTGTCTGCCCAGGCTGCGGTACTCGATCCTGATCGCGCCGACGTGTTGTATCACAGCTACGAAGGCGGCGGCATGACCATTGATGGCCCGTCTGTATTACTCAGAAAAAAGACCTCAGAATCTCTCGCGTTTACGGCATATTATTATTTAGACAGTATTTCATCAGCCTCAGTGGATGTTATCAGCACAGCCAGTGCCTACACAGAAAAGCGTAACGAAGGGCAATTTGGGGTTGAATATCTGCATGACAAAACCTTGATGTCCTTTAACCTGCGTCAAAGTGATGAAGACGATTATTTAGCCCAATCATTTAGTATCAATGTGTCACAAGACACCTTTGGTGATTTAACTAATTTAAATCTGGGTTTGTCTTATGGCGACAATGAGATTCGCCGTAATGGTGACGACCAGTTTGAAGAGCAGAGCGAGCAATATCGGATTCGCGCTGGCATCAATCAAGTGTTAACTCGTAACCTCACTGCGAGTGTTAACGTTGAAGCTATAGCAGACAGCGGCTATTTAAATAACCCATACCGCACAGTGAGATACATAGATAACAGCGTTCCATCAGGTGTGGCTTATCAGGCAGAAGTGTACCCAGAAACCCGCAACTCGTTTGCAGCAAAGTTCTCGGCCAGTTACTTTTTACCTTATCGCGCAGCGTTGTTTTTTCATTACCGCCACTTTAACGACAGCTGGGAAATTACCGCCAGCGACGTAGAAGTTGGATATCGACATCCCCTTGGCGACAGTCTCGAATTAGAATTTAAAGTGCGTTATTACCAGCAAACTCAAGCTGAATTTTACAGTGACCTGTTTCCTTATCGCGACGCGCAAAACTACCTTGCGCGCGACAAAGAACTCAGTGACTTTAGCGACATCACTTACGGAATAGGAATTACCTATCAATTACCCGCCTCGGTGTCTTTTGGCGATACACACTCAGAAGCATCGCTACAATGGGATTATATTGACTTTCAATACAATAACTTTAGGGATCCTAACGCAGATGGCGGAGTGGGCAATGAACCGTTTTATGGGTTTTCTGCCAATGTTATTCGTGCTTTTGTCAGCGTGTATTTTTAATTGCTCGCCTTAAATATTGATACTTTTAATAACGTAATTGCCAAGGCCATAACTATGACTACAGACCGTAAATTGTGTACTTTTTTAACACGGTTATTTGCTACAACAATGCTTATTGCAGGCTTATTTGCATTACCCGTTCAAGCTGAAGACACTCAGCAGAGCAATGGTGTATTAGCCAGCGAGCTTGAAGACATCAAAAGCCAAGTGCTAAAACTCAATCGCGATCTATTTATTTTAGAAGAAGATTTATTGTTTCCTGCCAGCACCCAAATCGCCGTGTTTGTGTCGGTTGATGTGGGCCGATTTCTCAAACTCGACAGTGTTGAGTTAAAAATTGACGACAATAATGTTAGCGGTTTTTTATATACCGAACGTCAACGCAAAGCACTTGAACAAGGCGGTATTCAGCGTATTTACTTGGGTAATATTAAGATGGGACCTCACCTGTTAACAGCCATATTTACGGGGAAAGATGCAGAAGATCGAACAGTGCAACGAGCGATTACTCATAATTTTGATAAAACCGATGAAACGGTAATGATAGAACTCAAAGTCGAAGACAGCGAATCAAGCTATCGTGCTGAGATCAAAGTCGAACAATGGGCCCTGTAGATGATAATGGCCTTAATCTTCATTCATTCATCCTTGGTGGAATTTGCAAAACGACTTGCCAAGTTCACGCTATCTTTACGCCATTTATACCGTGGCATAAGCCGAACGGCAGCCATACTTCTTTTATGCAGCGGCCCTTTAATCACGCATGCAGCAGATGACACATCGCCAACAGTAAGCAAAACAGCATTAGAAGATAAATTTTACCGCCAAGCGTTGTACTTTTATTTTGAAGGTGATTATGGCGCGGCATTAAGACAAATTAGCCTCAACCGCCAACGTAAAGGTATATATTCTGATCGCAGCAAATTGTTCGAAGCCGGACTACAAGTGTCGATAGGTTTACATGATCAAGCAACTCGAACCTTGGCACAATTTGAACAACAGCAAGCGAATACTGCTGACAACACAGCAACAAAAAAGTCGACCAATACAAGCAGCAGCGAGGCGAAATCAACCACATCGCCAACCGAATTATTATTGATTGCTTTGCTGCAGCTCAGTGAACAGCAAATTGAACAAGGCGACATTGACACAGCCAAGCTCACTCTAGGCAAAATAACCACATTGCTACCTGATTATGTCGAGCAATATCATGTATTAAATCAATTAGCTTATTGGCCAGATACGCCACCGTTAACGGCGCAGGTGCAACAGCATGCAACATCTGAAGAAGACCAAACACCCTCGAGTTCATCTGCAGCTTATATTGCTTTGAACCAGGCGTTGTTGCATATGGGGCAACAACAATATACTGCGGCACAACCTATATTGATCGAGCTTAAAAGCCAACAATGGCAGCCACCCAAGGTTAATTTTTGGCAGCGACTGTTTAACCCTTTTGCTGAGCCCGATATTTTTGACGAAAACGATGAGCTATTACCGGAAGTCAAAGACGCTTTGCTGCAACAGCAAGCCGTTAATGATTATGCAAAGTTATTGTTAGCTCAGTTGTATGTCGCCAATAAACAATACGATTTAGCCTATAACGAACTATTGGACTTCCCAGAACAGAGTTCTTATGCCGAATCCGCTTTGTTTTTATTTGCCTACTCAGCCCAGCAACAACAGCAATATGACATGTCATTTAAGTTGCTAACGCTATTGCAGCAACAATATCCCTATTCAAATTTAGCTTGGCAAGCAGCGTTATTAAGCGCGAAACAAGTTAGCGAACAACAATCTTTAGCCCAAGGATTAACCTTATATCAGCAAGCTGAGCAGCTGTATTTACAGAAAATTGCCGAGATTAAAGGGTTTGCCGAAGCATTTAGTACCGTTAACGATGTAACCGATTTTGCCAGTAAGACGCTTGATCAACAAACCCCATCATTAGCACCTAAATCTGACGTGTTAGCACTTATTCTTACTGAACGTTTTAACACTGATTCGCCTTGGTTAAAAAAAGCCTTAAATGACCCGCAATTAGCGGCTGATTATCAGACCTTATTAAGCCTTGATTTACTTCGCGACAATGTGCAAAAACAACAGATCAATAGTGAATGGTTAAAAGACACCTTAGCCCTCAACACCCAACGCCAAGCCAACGTCATTGAACAGCAAAAAAAACTCGCGTATGCAGAGATGATTAATTCGTTAACCGAGCAACAACAGCGTATTGAAAAAATTATTAACCAAGCTGAAACTGAACAAAATCCACAAGTTTTTGCCGACCAGAGCCAGCAGCAATGGTTAAATCGCATTGATGCCAGCCAAGCTACATTAACTAAATTGGCAACTCAACGTAATATCGACGATGCACAACAAAGACTTGATAGGGTTAAAAGGGTATTACAGTGGCAGTTGCAGCAAACATTGCCCCAACGACTTTGGCAGCACAAACAAAGCCTTAAAGAATTAACCAAGCAACTTGACCAGCTTAAACTACAAGCGAGTCGATTTAGTGCATTGTCGAGTAACACACGCTTGCTGTCTGACTTTGAATTACGTCAACAACAAACACAAACCGACATTGATAGCATGAACCTTAATATTACCGGACTGCGTGATAAAACCGGTCGAGATATTCGCGGCAAAATCAGCATTTTTACCCAGCAACAGCAATATACTTTACAGCAACTGTTGCTCACTACTCGCCACCAAATGGCCGATGTATTAGAGAAAATGTCACAAACTGTCACTGCGCCAATCAGTCCCTTCTCAGTAAATGAATCGGCTGCTAGCGAATCGGCGGTAAACAAATCGACTGAAAGTGATTCCGCTGCAGATGAGTCGACTGCACAAGGAGCGCGCTAATGTCAGCATCGGCTTATTTATCACCCGGATTAATCCTAATCAGTGGTATTGCCTTATCAGGTTGTTTTAGCAGCGGTCAGGCTGATTACACTCAACAAGCCAAACGCACTAGCCTAGGCGACTTGGCCAACAAACGCAGCAACGAAACCGTTGCCAGCGTTGAAATGACCCAAACACAACGCAGTGCCAAGTTGGCTAATATTTATCAGCAACTGCTGACTCTTGAGCCCGATCCTGAAATCCGGACGCACGTTGAATATCGTTTAGTGCAAATTAATACCGAGTCATTTGAAGCCCAGTCTTATGCTGACCTAGATGACGAGTCGCAATCTGACAGCCTAGTGTTAGCTCAGTTGACTCAAAACGATGCTGGACTGCAAAAACTAGTCAACGAATATCAGCAGTTATTGCAGCGTTATCCGCAGCGTCCTGAAAATGAGCACATACAATATCAATTAGCTAAAGCGCTCGATTTACAGGGTAAGTTAGATGCGAGTTTGGCTGAGGTAGAATCATTACTTCGGCACTATCCGCAAACAGGTTATCTTGCAGAACTTAATTTTAGGCGTGGTGAGATCTATTACAATTTACAGAATTACCCTGCAGCCATTTCAGCATATCAGCAAGTATTAACCGCTAATGATAATCAAAAATATCAACTGAACAGTCTGTATATGCTCGGTTGGTCTGAGTTTAAACTCAATCGACTCGCCAATGCTGACAAAGCATTCTTGCAAGTGTTTGAAGCCTTAGTGGCCAGCCAGCAAAGTAATAGTGATGTTGCAAATTTAACTTCCGACAACTTTGCTTTTGAAAAGCTCGGCAGCCGCGCGCAAAATTTGGCTATTGATACCCAAAGAGTATTGAGTATTTCATTAAGCCAGCAGCTTCAATCTCAATCGTTAGTCTCCTTGGTCAACGCCAATCAATCATTGCCGTATATCAACTTATACCAGCATGTATTGTTTGCCAATTTGGCCCAATTTTTACTCGATAAAAAACTCGACCATGATGCAGAGCTAACTTATCAGGCATATATAGATTTAGCCCCAGACAATATTTGGGCTGCCCGCTACTCACTAGGCTTACTCGACCTTTATCAACGTCAGGGCAAGTTTGCAGCAATGCATAAGCTCAAAAATGACTATGTTAATCAATATGGTCTTAGCAGCACTTTTTGGTTAAATGCCAGCACAGCGCAGCAAGCCGAATTATTGCCACAACTGCTTAGCTTTAGTGACGAGCATAGCCGCCGTTTGTATGCCGATGCGCAAACTCAGCAAGGTGCACAACGAATTAGCGCTTTCGCACAGGCTGCCAGCGCATTAAACACCTATTTACAATTGGCCAAATTGCCTCAAGCCAGCAAGTTACTCACTAAAGATATTCTTAATGACGAGTACTTGTTTGCCGACGCCAATTTTGAAGCAAAACAATATCAGCAAGCGCTTGCCAGTTATTACGCCATTGCCTATGACACCACATCAACGTCGGCAGCCTTGAGCAAGATACAACAGCAATCGGCTTACGCAACAACCGTCACCATACGGGAAATCATTTCGCAACATGATCAAAGCCAACAAGGTCACAACCAACAAAAACAAAGTGGTCAAAGTGGTCAAAGTGGTCAAAGTAATACTGATGATTACAATAAATTCATTTCACAACGTAATCAGCTAGATAAAGACTTTATCAATCAGTATCCATCTGACGAGCGTGCCTTACAGCTCGCCAGTAACGCCGCCCAATATTCGTTTGATGCTAAAAACTACACTGACCTTAAAGACTTTACTGATTTTGTATTACAAGCCCACGGCATTCACACGATCAATAATGCGGCAAGCTCAGTGCAAACCGTTACGCCGTTGTCAGACTCTGCCCGTAAGCAAGTGCAGTTTGTCAGCCAGCTTTATGCCAATAGCTTGTATCAGCAAGAGCAATACGCACAGGCTGAAGAGGGTTACATTTTAGCGCTGCAATATACAGACAAGAGCACAGACTCATGGTCTGAAATGCGTAATCTGTTAGCTTCTAGCATTTACTTCCAGGCCCAAGCGGTTAAACAAACACAACCAGAATTAGCCGTAAGCCAGTTATTACGCGTAGCTCAAGCAGTGCCTGAATCAAAATACGCGGTTAATGCCGAACTCGACGCTGCAAACCTGTTGCTTGAACAACAACGCTGGCAAGAAGCGGTTGACGTACTAAAGCCGTTTCAACAACGTAATCCCGACCATCAGTTTAGTGCGGCTATTCCGGCAAAATTAGCTCAATCCTATGAAGCACTTGCCCAGTGGGATTTAGCCGCAGAGCAGTTATTGATTATCGTAGCCAAAGAAGATTCTGGTGCGCTGAAGCGTGAGGCCTTGTACACGGCAGCAGAGTATTATTTAAAAGCAGACGATAACAGTAACGCACTCAGCACCTTTAGAACTTATGCTAAAACCTATCCACAACCGTTTGATGTGGCACAAGAGGTTCGCTTTAAAATGAGTGAGTTTTATCGCCAAAACGGTGAAGCCAATAAGCAATATTACTGGTTTAAGCAAATACTTAGCTTCGATCGCAAACAATTACAGCAAGATGCAAATGCTATTCAGGCTCGCCAAATTGAACTCGCCTCTATCGCAGCATTTTCCTTGGGTGAAGCTGAACAACGCAGTTTTGCGGCAATTAAACTCAACGCACCTTTGCAAAAAAGCTTAAAGCGCAAACAAGAGGCGATGAAAAAAGCCATTGGTTATTATCAACAAGTGCTCGACTTTCAGTTGGCTAAATTCGTTCCCCATGCGACATACAACCTCGCTGAAATGTATCGCCAACTTGCAGCCGACATGATGAGTTCACAACGTCCAGGCGACTTAGATGAACTGGCTTTAGAAGAGTACGAGATTTTATTAGAAGAACTGGCTTATCCATTTGAAGAGAAAGCCATCGAAATCCACATCAGCAATACCCAAAGAGCATGGGATGATATATACGATCAATGGATAGAAAAAAGCTTTAAGCGCTTGGCACAAATGTCCCCTGCCCTTTATCAAAAACAAGAGTTAACTCATGAGGTCATCGATGCTATCCATTAAATCATTATTTACCTCATCGACACCGAAACTGGCACTATTCGCGCTAGTAAGCCTTATGCTGTTACCCGGTTGTAGTACGTCACCTAGCGGCACTAACGCCAACAAGCAAACCACTACGGACCCAAGCCTAAAGGGCATGGACAAAGACATTGTCGACTTAGTTAGCCTCAATACAAAAAGTGTCAATAACAGCACCAGTATCAGTGCAGGCTCAACAGATAACCGTAATGTGTATCTTGAACAAGCCTCACAGCGGTTAGCCGATGTGCCCACATCGGTATTAAATCAATATCAGCAAGCCATTAGCCAAATGAAAAACCAGCAATGGCAAGCGGCGAATAGTTTGTTTGATAAAGTGATTGTTGCAGAGCCTCAATTGTCGGGCGCCTATGTCAATAAAGCCATCATAGCGATAAATCAGCAGCAATTAGATCAAGCCGATGCACTGCTCGCAAAAGCGATTGCGGTTAATAACAGCAATCCTTATGCCCACCAAATTAAAGCGAATATAGCAAGGGTACAAGGCCAGTATGCTCAGGCTGAGCAAGGTTATTTAACGGCGCTAACTCTGTGGCCTCAATACCCACAAGCACAATTAAATTTGGCGATCTTATTAGAGTTATATCGAGGTAAGTTGTTGCAAGCCCGCCAATACTACCTGGCGTATTTGGCTAACCAGCCAAATGATGAACAAGCCAAACGTTGGCTCGCTGGCGTAGAAATAAAAATTCAACGCGCAGGATTAACATTACCCGACAATGCTAATGGAGCAGGCTAAGATGACCATGCAAAAAATATTTCAGGCAACGTGTCGTCTTGGTGCATTGCCGTTGTTTTTAGCCACTTGTTTACTGAGTGTCTCAGCTCAGGCTACTGCCAATGATGACACTGAAAAGCAACAAGCGGTGAAACCCACAAGCAACAAACCTGTGGTGATCCAAAGCCAAGTGACAGGCTCACAAGAGCAACCCAAAGTGCTTTATATTATGCCGTGGCAAGGGATCAATAATCCGATAGACATTAACAACGAAGGCATGCGACTGACGCTGCCTGAGTTTAGGCCTATCAATCCAAAAGTATTTCGACAACAAGTCAGGGATTTTGCTAGTAGCGCACAAGAAAAAGCTCAATAAACACCCTGTAACAAGCTTTTAAATAAGCCATTAAATAAACAACATGCTAGCCAAAAACTGAGTAATACCTAACAAAAACAATTGAACACCTGTAGCCATTAACGCCAGTGTTCAATACGACAATAAGAGAAGGAACATCACATGAGTTTTACCGACCATATCATTGCGTTTTTACAAAATGGCGGCCCATTTATCTACCCTATCGCCTTAGTGTTAGTGGTCGGTTTGGCCATTACCATTGAGCGCTGGTTATATTTAAGCTCTGCACATCGTAGTAACCAGCACGCTTTTGCGCTGATTAAAAATGCCATAAAAACAGGTGACATCAATACTATTAGTCAGCATGCACAAAACCATAAAGCGCCTGTGTTTGACGTGTTGCAGTCTGGTATTGCCCGTATATCAAGTGCAAGTCGCCGTGAAGACGTAGAATACGCCATGGAAGAAACCGTGATGGAATACATGTTACGCCTTGAAAAGCGTACGCCATTTATAGCAACGCTCGCTAACATCGCCACCTTATTGGGTCTATTAGGTACCATTATGGGCTTAATCGCAGCATTCTCGGCAGTGGCTAGCGCCGATCCAGCTGAAAAAGCCAACTTATTGTCTTCTAGTATTTCGGTTGCGATGAACACCACCGCATTTGGTTTGATTACCGCCATTCCGCTGATTTTATTTCATTCAAGCCTACAAACTAAAACGGCAACCATCGTTGACTCTATTGAAATGGCAGGCATTAAACTGCTCAATTCATTGTCATTTAACAAGCAAACGGATAACAACCGAGGCTAATGAGTATGAGACGCCGTCGTCGCCCCAATACCCAAGACGCAGAACTGGATATCACCTCATTCATGAATTTGATGATCGTGTTAGTGCCAGTACTTCTGCTGAGTTTGGTGTTCTCACAAGTGCGTATTTTGAATCTGCAATTACCGGTATTGTCAGAAGCTGAACAAGCACAAGATGATCAAGAGCCCAAAATACTCGAACTAGTGATAACCCCCGCTCGCTTAGCATTAAACTACCCAGCCGGTATGTCACTTAAACAGTTTGAACTGACTGATAAAGGTTATGATTTCGCCGCGTTGTCTGTGTATCTACAAGACTTGAAGCTGACGTTCCAGCAACAGGGTATAGAAAAGAATGACATCGTATTATTACTCGACCCTGCGGTTGACTATCAAACCATCGTGTCTGCTATGGACACTGTGCGATCATTTAAAGCCGTAGTCGCAGCCAATTTGGTTGATGCCGAACTGTTTCCGATGATCTCATTAGGTGATGCTCCGGCCGCTAATGATGCCGATGCTGCTCAGCCGATACAAGCCACTATTGGAAAACCAGTAGGAGCTAAGCCATGATGAAGCAATCGGCAAGAAGCCGCAGATTAGCTAAACACCACAAACGCTTAAAAGCCGGTAGCAAACTCAACTTAGTGGCGTTAATGGATATTTTTACCATTTTGGTGTTTTTCTTAATTGTGAATCAATCTGAAGTGCGCATATTGCAAAATATCGAAAAAATCAGTTTGCCCGTGTCTGTTGCAGATGTGCTCCCAGTTGAAAACCTGGTGATTACTGTGTTTACCGACACGGTATTAGTGCAAGAGCGCCCTATTTGGCAAAAAAGTGCTGATGGTATTGACTTAACTGAACAACAAAATCCAGAGTTTATTAGCACGTTAACAACAGAGTTGACCTATCAAGCCAGTAAACGCACCGAGCTTAGCGAAACCGAGCAACAAAATGGCCGTGCAGTAACCATTATTGGCGATGCATCAACACCTTATGTGGTGCTTAAGCAAATTATGACTGCTTGCGCGGCAACCGGTTACCGGGATATTTCGTTAGCGGTTGAACAACAAGCAAAGCAAACTAATGGTGAGGGCTAATATGACAACAGCAACCTTACACCATCATGAAACCAATCAGAGTTTTAATGATTTAGGCGACTTATTTAAACCCAGTAAACAAGATAAACTGTTTAAACAGATTTTGTGGTTGTTGCTGTTAGTTTATCTCGTGTTTGCGGTCGTAGTGCCCATGCTTGAACAAGTTGAACTTCCGCGTGAAGTGAAAGAGCAAGTACCACCGCAATTAGCCAAAATCATCTTGCAAGAAAAGCAATTACCGCCACCGGCCAAAGCAGAAGAGAGGCCAGAGGTGAAACCGCCTGAGCCAGAACCGCTGCCAAAGCCTGAGCCTGTACCACCAGAAGAAAAGGCTCCAGAAAAGCCCGTTGAACAAGCTGTAAAACCCAAAGTTGTTCAGCCGATAACACGTGACTCAGCAAAAGAGAAAGCCAGCACATCAGGCTTAGCCGCCATGAAAGATGAGCTTTTTTCGATGCGTGAAGCATTTGATGTTAAACCTGCCGCACAACGAAAACTTGACCAAACGACTGCACAAGAAGTCAAAGTTAAACGCGACTTGTTGGCTGGCGCCGCGAATAAGCAAACCGACAGTTTGGCCAAATCGACCATAAGCCAAACCGTTGCAGCAGAATCGTTAAGTGGCAACCAAACTCAACAAATACGTTTAGCAAAAGAAGAAGTGTTAGCCAGCCAGGGCGCCTCTGCAGAAAAAGCCAGTCAAGCGAGTAAAGGTGGACAGCGTTCTGAAGCGGCACTTAGGCGCACATTGGAGGCCAATAAGTCTCGGCTTTATTCGTTGTACAATCGTGCACTTCGAAAAGATCCGTTTTTAAAAGGCAAAGTGATGTTTGAAATTGTCATTCAACCCAATGGCAATATCAGCAAAGTAACGATTAAATCAAGCGAGCTAAATAACGCCAAGTTAGAGCGTCAATTAACCTTGGTATTACGCTCTATCAACTTCCCAGCAGAGAAAGTCGCGGTAATGACCACTATCTGGGCTATCGACTTCTTCCCGAGTTGATTTACTTTGCAAGTTAAATGAAGAAAGATCAAAAAAGCAGGTAATGAGAAAACTCATTACCTGCTTTTTATCTATTCTGCGGACATAAGTGTATAAACTGACTAATGACCGCCATGCTTATCGAGACTTGCTGATACCGTTATTTCTGCAACATCTTTAGGTGTTACATTTTCAGCGGCAATGATGGGTTGATTTCTCACACACATCAATGCCTCGTTAAACACTCTGCAAGTACCTTTCAACAAATCACCATTAACATTGGTGTATGAACATTGTTGCGTTTTAACCGCATCAGCGCAGGCATCCCAAGGCGCTTTGAAAACATGTTCTTCATGTGCTCATACGGGCAAGCAAGTTAAGCACAATGTTACTAACACGGCTATCGTATTGAGTAATTTCAAGTGAGCTTTTATCATCTTGCAACCTCACCGGCAAAGCAGCCAATAAAGGTATTTTCGCCTGCACCTGCTGCATGGTAGTGATAACCACGATTATCATCACTATGCCCACGGCATTCATCTAAATCAGTTTCTTCTTCGCCACTTTGGTTAAGCATGCTATGAATTGCAAAACCGTCCATTGCATAAGCAAAAGCACCGCCATGACCATCGTTTTCATAATCAATCGCAGGGCAAGTACCATCACCATGATTGGCACCATGATAATGATAACCAGCAACTGGATTAACATGGCCAATGCAGTCGTCAAATGCAGCGATAGTGTATGCACTTAAAATAGCTTGTGTTGGCGCAGCGGCGGCTAGATTGACACCGTTAAATGCTACCCCAACATCGGTATGTTCAATATCTGCAGGGGTATCTCGAAGCACCGGCGTTACCGGAATTAAGTAAGTGCTAGAAACGCCCTCACCTGCAGCCTCGTTGTAATAGCTGATATCACATTGCACACAAAAGTTATTGTATTCAGCAGCTACATCAGGTCTTGCTGCTGCCTCACAAGCAAGTTGGGTGTCAGTAATATTAACCAAACCGGTATCTTTGTCGTATAACTGCCATTTGCTGTCACCGTAAAACACACTCAGGTTTGACACGAACGAGCCCGTTAAATCATATAACACGCCACCATCAAACCATTTACCAGCATCTTCTGCGGTTGTTTCTGTGCTTTCTGGACAAAAAGGACCTAGTTCATTTCGATCTGCTGGAAATCCATTTACGGTAACCGAGTAACATATACTTGCATCACCATTAGACAAAGTACAATCAACCATTTCAATAGATTCAAGGGAATTTAGAGCAAACAGAGAAGGGTCGACAGCAACAATATTATCTATAACATCTTCAACTTCAGTTTCTACCGTATCAATAACCGCGTCAGCTATACTGTCTGTGCTGTCATCACTGCCACCACAACCTGCTAAAAACAATGAACAAGAGACCATTAAGCCGATAATTGACTTTATTTGCATTGTGCTACACCCCAATTTTTTATGTTTATAAATACTGGTTATAACTCTACTAAACAACTGTGCACTAACAGTGTAGAAAATAAGCATTTTTAACGAAACCTCAACATACCATTGAATTAAATTACTTTTTTAACATTCCTTGTTATGCTTTATTCTCTATTTAAATTATTCACATTAACGTAACTAACATAAAAAACGTCACATAATCACACATAGCAACATCGCGTTATAACCCTCTTTAATTACACTGCTCACGCTTTTTAGTCTCGGGTGATTGTATCGAAGTGAAACCTCAGGTAATCTGCTTATTCTTAATACGTATAAATGGATATTTGAACGAGCTTAAGTGAGTTTGAGTGAGCTAAAGTCCCAATAGATTATTTGGAATTCCTGTCTAGATGACAAAAAAGATAATTACACATTTAGAATCTGGTCTATTCAAGGGTAAACCTCGCCAAAAAACGGTCCATCACCGTAATGCGACTACGACGCCTGAAATGCGTCAATTTATTCAGCAATCCGATTACAGCGTCAGTCAATTATCTAAAATCCTCAATATCAGCGAAGCCACAGTACGTAAGTGGCGTAAACGTGACTCAATCGATAACACCCCAAATACCCCGCACAAACTCAACACGACACTATCCCCAATGGAAGAGTACGTGATGCTCGGCTTGCGTTATCAATTAAAAATGCCTTTAGATAGGCTGCTAAAAGTCACCCAGGAATTTATCAATCCTAATGTTTCTCGCTCCGGTCTTGCCCGCTGCTTAAAGCGTTTTGGGGTATCTAAACTAGACGAATTTGACAGCCCTTTTGTGCCAGAAAAATTCTTCAATCAGCTGCCTATTACTCAGGGAGCAGATATTCAAACCTATACCGTTAACCCACAGACCTTAGCCGATACCTTGGCCCTACCAAGTCCAGATCCGGACAACGTAGTGCAAGTCGTGTCGTTAAGTATTCCGCCTCAATTAACAAAACAGCAAGCCTATTCTGTTTTGCTTGGAGTCGATTTTAAGTCTGACTGGGTTTACCTAGATATTTATCAAGACAGCCATACGCAAGCGAGTAATCGCTATATAACGCATGTCTTAAAACAAGGACCATTTCATTTACGAAAGTTATTGGTTCGAAACTATCACACTTTTCTTGCTCGTTTTCCTGGAGTAAGTCAACCAGCCGCAGTATCCACCAGCACCATTGATGCAGCTGGATCCCAACACCAGATAACTGAACCTCAGTTATCAAACGGAGACTCAAATGAGCCAATCCAGTAATAAAGACAAGCGTTTAAACAAACGCTTGAAAGACATGCCTGTCGCGATCGTCGGTATGGCGAGTATTTTTGCTAACTCACGTTACCTAAACAAATTTTGGGATTTAATTAGCGAAAAAATTGATGCGATTATCGACGTCCCAGAAACCCATTGGAATACTGAAGATTACTACAATTCTGATAAATCAATGGCCGATAAAACTTACTGTAAACGCGGTGGTTTTTTACCTGAAGTCGATTTCAATCCAATGGAATTTGGCTTGCCACCTAATATCCTCGAACTAACAGACACCTCGCAACTTTTATCGTTAGTGGTTGCCAAAGAAGTGTTGGCCGATGCAGGTATTGATGCACAGTACGATACCGATCGCATCGGTATTACATTAGGCGTCGGCGGTGGTCAAAAAATCAATCACAGTCTTAGCGGTCGCTTACAGTACCCAATACTCAAAAAAGTATTTAAAAATAGTGGTCTAAGTGATGCAGACACTGAGATGTTGATCAAGAAGTTTCAGGATCAATATATTCACTGGGAAGAAAACTCATTTCCAGGCTCGCTTGGCAATGTTATCGCTGGGCGTATTGCTAACCGCTTTGATTTAGGCGGCATGAATTGCGTGGTTGACGCGGCTTGTGCAGGTTCTTTAGCTGCAATGCGCATGGCGATTACAGAATTAGTTGAAGGCCGCAGTGACATGATGATCACGGGTGGTGTATGTACCGATAACTCGCCTTCGATGTACATGAGCTTTTCAAAAACCCCCGCATTTACTACCAACGACACCATTCAACCTTTTGACATTGATTCTAAAGGCATGATGATTGGTGAAGGTATTGGCATGATGGCGCTTAAACGTCTTGATGATGCCGAGCGTGATGGTGACCGAATTTATGCTGTTATCAAAGGTATTGGCTCATCATCTGATGGTAAGTTTAAAAGTATTTATGCTCCACGCCCAGAAGGCCAAGCTAAAGCATTAAGACGCGCTTATGATGATGCTGGTTTTGAACCGCACACTGTTGGCTTAATTGAGGCCCATGGTACTGGTACTGCAGCAGGTGATGTCGCGGAGTTCAATGGCCTTAAATCGGTGTTTGCCGACGGTAATGACACTCAACAGCACATTGCCCTTGGGTCAGTTAAATCGCAAGTTGGTCACACTAAATCAACCGCAGGAACCGCTGGAGTAATTAAAGCGGCGCTGGCTTTGCATCATAAAGTGTTGCCGCCGACCATTAACGTCAGTAAACCAAATCCAAAATTAAACATTCAAGACTCGCCATTTTACTTGAACACTGAAACCCGTCCATGGTTGCCAAGAGCAGACAATACGCCACGCCGAGCGGGTATTAGTGCCTTTGGTTTTGGTGGCACTAACTTCCACATTGTGTTGGAGGAGTACCGTCAAGAACATGTTCGTGGCGATAAGTATCGTCAACGTTCAGTGCCACAAAGCCTATTGATCCATGCTGAAAACAAAGCCGCATTACAGGCTCAATTAACCGCACTGCAAACTGAAATTAATGCTGTTGATACCACACAGCAAAATCGCCAAGAAATTGTATTAGCCGATTTTGGTAAACGTTTTGCCTTGAATACCATCGCCCCTAATGCGGCACGTATAGGCTTAGTAGTTGCTTCATTAGCAGATTTAACCATTCAGCTGACTCAGGCGCTGGCGCAGTTAAGCTCAAATACTGCCGACTGCTGGCAATTGCCTTCTGGTACCAGTTATCGCGCAGCAGCATTGATTCATCCTGAAGCTGCAAGCCATAAAGTGGCAGCACTATTTGCTGGGCAAGGGGCACAATATCTGAACATGGGCGCCGATTTAGCCTGTTTGTATCCAGAAATGCGTCAGCAACTGATGCAAGCTGATAAGGTGTTTGCGCAACATAAACAAACACCATTGTCGCAAATTATGTACCCAAACCCTGCTTTTGAAGCCGAAGAGATTGCCGCGCAACAGGCAGCATTAACCAATACCGCCAATGCCCAGAGCGCTATTGGAGCGGTGAGCATGGGCCAATATGCATTATTGACTCAAGCAGGTTTTAAAGCCGATATGGTTGCCGGCCATAGTTTTGGTGAACTGTCAGCATTATGTGCGGCAGGGGTCATTAGCCAAGCTGATTATTACCAATTGGCCTTTGCTCGCGGCCAAGCAATGGCAGCTACGCCTAAAGATCAAGACGCTGGTGTAATGTACGCCATTATTGTCCCCGCTCAATCTGTTGAACACGGTGTTGAAAAGCTTGAACAGTGCATTAGTGCATTTGAGGGCGTCAAGGTTGCTAATTACAATGCACCAACCCAACTGGTTATTGCAGGCCCAACAGCGTCATGTACCTTAGCGGCACAAGCAATTACCACTGAACTTGGCTTTAAGGCAATCGCTCTGCCGGTTTCTGGCGCGTTCCACACTCCATTAGTGGCGCATGCTCAGAAACCGTTTGCTGCGGCAATCAATAAGATTAAATTTGCTAAACCGAAGCTAAGCCTTTATGCCAATGGCACAGGTAAAGCACATCCTAATGATGCTAAAGCAATCCAAGCTGCATTTAGTGAGCATATGTTGCAATCGGTTCGTTTCAGCGAACAGTTAAACGCCATGTATGATGCTGGGGCTCGCGTATTTGTTGAGTTTGGTCCTAAGAATATCCTCCACAAGTTGGTTGAAGCGACCTTAGGCAATAAAGCCGAATCAGTCAGTGTAGTGAGCTTGAACCCAAATCCTAAAGGCAATAGTGACACTCAACTACGCCAAGCGGCCTGTCAACTTGCGGTATTAGGGGTGGCATTGACCGAGGTTGATCCTTATCAAGCGCCTATCGCTGAACTTGCCAAAGTATCACCGATGAACGTCAAGTTAACCGCAAGTAATTATATTAGTCCGGCCACTAAAGCCAAAATGCAAAAGTCATTGCAAACCGGCACCGTTACCAGCCTAACAGTGGAAGTGCCTGTCGAGAAAGTTGTGGAAAGAATTGTGGAAAAAGAAGTGATTAAAACTGAATACATTGAAGTGCCTGCAACATCAGCTCAGGCACCAGCCTCTGCAGCAGTTACACCTTTAGCGGCAATAGCTCCTGTAGCTGTTGCTAAGCAAGTTCGCTCAAATGTACCGGCGTCGACCGATAGTATCGGTGCATTTTTTGCTGCGCAGCAACAAACCGCTGAATTACATCAGCAATTTTTAGCCATACCACAACAATATGGCGATACGTTTGCTCACTTGATGACAGCCCAAGCACAAATGGCGTCATCGGGATTAGCCATTCCAGATAGCTTGCAACGTTCTATGGAGCTGTTCCACCAGCATCAAGCACAAACATTGCAAAGCCATACGCAATTTTTAACACTGCAAGCACAAACAAGTCATGCTGCATTAGCCATGTTGCAAGGGCAAACTCCAATGCCTGCAACAGTATCTGCTGCGGCACAGCCTGCATTTGTGCCGCAAAGCCAAGTTGCTCAAGCCCCAATGATAGCTTCGCCTGTCGTCGCTCCTGTTGCTCCGGCTCTGGCTCCAGTTCAAATGCCTCAAACGGCTCAAGCGGTTCAGTCTCAACCGACAGCCAGTAAACCTGTTCAAGCTCCTGTGGCTCAGCAAGTTAGCTCTGCCGTGGTTTCTGCACCAACAGCCGGACTAACACAGCAACAAGTGTTAGACACTATGCTCAATGTGGTTGCAGACAAAACCGGTTACCCAACAGAAATGCTTGAACTTGGCATGGACATGGAAGCCGATTTAGGTATCGATTCAATCAAGCGTGTAGAAATTCTCGGCACAGTACAAGATGAGCTTCCAGGCTTACCTGAACTGAGCCCAGAAGATTTAGCCGAGTGTCGCACACTGGGTGAAATCGTTAGCTACATGCAAACTAAACTGCCTGCGGCAAACACGGCTACTGTAGCGTCAACAGGATCAACATCGGTAGTTACTGCAGCACCAGCCTCAACGGGCTTAACCGCTGAAAATGTTCAGCGCACCATGTTAGCTGTGGTTGCCGACAAAACCGGTTACCCAACTGAAATGCTTGAACTTGGCATGGACATGGAAGCTGATTTAGGTATCGATTCAATCAAGCGCGTTGAGATTTTAGGCACAGTGCAAGATGAGCTTCCAGGTTTACCTGAACTGAGCCCAGAAGATTTAGCTGAGTGTCGCACCCTGGGTGAAATCGTTAGCTACATGCAAACCAAATTACCAGCGGCCAACTCGGTTGCTTTAGCGTCAACGGGATCAACATCGGCAAATGCTGCTGCACCGGCAGCAACGGGCTTAACCGCTGAAAACGTCCAACGCACCATGTTAGCTGTAGTTGCCGACAAAACCGGTTACCCAACTGAAATGCTTGAACTTGGCATGGACATGGAAGCAGACCTTGGTATTGATTCAATCAAACGCGTCGAAATTTTAGGTACAGTGCAAGACGAGCTACCAGGTTTACCTGAACTCAATCCAGAAGATTTAGCCGAGTGTCGTACCTTGGGCGAAATCGTCAGCTACATGCAGACTAAACTGCCTGCAGTCAGCACTGCGGCTCCAGTAGCAACTGCAGCGCCAACAACGGGCTTGAGTGCTGATACAGTATTAAGCACCATGATGTCAGTAGTAGCCGACAAAACCGGTTACCCTGCAGAAATGCTTGAACTGAGCATGGACATGGAAGCAGACCTTGGTATCGACTCAATCAAACGCGTTGAAATTCTAGGCACAGTGCAAGACGAACTACCCGGTTTACCTGAGCTGAACCCAGAAGATTTAGCCGAGTGTCGTACCTTGGGCGAAATCGTCAGCTACATGCAAACCAAATTACCTGCGGCCAGCACAGTGGCTCCAGCATCAATTGTATCTTCATCTGCACCTGCAACAACGGGCTTAAGTGCTGATACAGTTTTAAGCACCATGATGTCAGTGGTAGCCGACAAAACCGGTTACCCTGCTGAAATGCTTGAACTGAGCATGGACATGGAAGCAGACCTTGGTATCGACTCAATCAAACGCGTAGAGATTTTAGGTACAGTGCAAGATGAGCTTCCAGGCTTACCTGAGCTGAACCCAGAAGATTTAGCCGAATGTCGCACCCTAGGTGAAATCGTTAGTTACATGCAAACCAAATTGCCTGCAGCAACCACTATTGCGGCGGTCGCACCAACATCAACTGCAAACAAGGTTGACGTTAACACCGCGGCATTACCTCCACACAGCGAGGTAGCGCTAAAAAAGTTACCAGCGGCGGATAAACTCGTAGATTGCTTTTCAACAGACTCTTGTATTGTCATCACAGACGATGGCCACAATGCAGGTTTACTGGCTGAAAAGCTAAATGCAAAGGGATTAACCGTCGCCGTTATTCGTAACCCACAAACCATTAGCGTGGCACATTCACCCTTAAGCAGTGATATTAAAAGCTACACCTTGAGCAGCATTGATGATGCCCAAATTGCACAAGTCATTGCCGATATTAAAGCCGATTTGGGCGCTGAACATGCCATTGCAGGCTTTATTCATTTACAGCCTCAAGCTACCGCTAACAGCAGCGAATTAATGTCGTGCACTGTTGCAGCAAAAGCCGCTGTCGACAACGCATTTTTATGGGCTAAGCATCTTCACGCTGAATTTGCTAAACCGACTCAAGATTCACGCTTATGCTACTTTACCGTGAGCCGTTTAGACGGCGGATTTGGTTATCTTGATAATACTCAGCTAGCAACAGCAGAGCTTAATCAAGCAGCCTTATCTGGCCTGAGCAAAACCCTAAGCCATGAATGGCCACAGGTGTTTTGCCGCGCATTAGACATTGCCAACAATATTGATACTACAAGCTTTGCCGATGCCATCGTTGCTGAGTTATTTGATATCGATGGTGCCAATGCTAGCGCAGATCGCATTAATGAAGTGGGGATCAGTAACCAAGGTCGAGTAACCTTAGTTGCCGGCAACGCTAGCGAACAGTTTGCACCAGCAAGCCTAAACAAAAATGACACTATTTTGGTCACCGGCGGTGCAAAAGGCGTAACGTTTGAATGCGCCCTCACCTTAGCCAAACAATGCCAATCACATTTTGTGTTAGCAGGTCGTAGCCAACATTTTGGTAGCGACTTACCGGTTTGGGCGCAAGGCAAACAAGCTTCAGAATTAAAAGCCGCAGCCATCGCTTATATTCAATCTCAAGGCAATAAACCAACGCCAAAACAGATTGATGCTCTAGTGTGGCCAATAAGCAGTAGCCTAGAAATCGATGCTGCGTTAAGCGCTTTCAGTAAAGTTGGTGCCAGTGCTCAGTATGTCTCGATGGATGTCAGCGACGCCCAAGCAGTAGCTGCCAGTCTTAAAAATCTGACTAATGCCAAGGGTGGCTCATTAACCATTAATGGGGTTATTCACGGTGCAGGCGTGTTAGCCGATAAGCACATTCAAGATAAAACCTTGGATGAACTTAACCGCGTATACCACACCAAAGTGACTGGCCTTGCTAGCATTATTAATGCACTAGACCCACAGCAGATTAAGGTGATTGCACTGTTTTCATCGGCAGCCGGTTTTTACGGTAATACCGGACAGAGTGATTACGCTATGTCGAATGAAATCCTCAACAAAACTGCACTGAAACTAGCGCACACTTTACCGCAAGCTAAAGTGATGAGTTTTAATTGGGGCCCCTGGGATGGCGGAATGGTCAGCTCAGCATTAAAGAAAATGTTTGTTGAACGTGGCGTTTACGTTATTCCGCTACAAGCGGGTGCCGAGCTATTTGCTCACAGTTTATTAAGCCAACAAGGGGCGCAACTGCTCATTGGCTCTGATATGCAAGGTTCATCAGAACAGGATAATGCTGCAAAAAAGCTTAATGCGGACGCTTTGCTTATGGCCAAGGGTTCGCTGACATTTGCTACTAATACACTTGTGACTAAAGCATTTACGGCTAACGCAGTTACGACTGAGGCAGTTACGACTAAGACATCGGCTACTGATAATATCAGTCAGACGGTGACTCGAGTATTAACCCCGACTGAAATGCCTTTTGTTAGCGACCATTGCATTGCTGGTAATCCGGTATTACCGACGGTATGCGCCATGCAATGGATGCGTGATGCGGCAGAAACGTTATGTCATGTGCCTGTCAGTATTGCTGAATACAAATTGCTTAAAGGGGTTATTTTTGACACCAATGAGCCACATTTGTTGCAACTGGCACTAACGCAAACTGACGCAGGGATGAGCGCGCTGATCTCCTCTCGTTTGTTAAACGATCCAAGCGCCACCATGAAACCGCAATACCAAGCTCAATTGGAGATCAATAAGGCGATATTGGCAGCTGAAGTTGCTAAACCGATTATTGGCGACAACAGTTTGGCTCAATGGGCCAACATGACGCCATTGTATTCAGGCGCTGAACTGTACCAAAACGGAACCTTATTTCATGGCCCACGTTTGCAAGGCATTGCTCAAGTGTTGGCATTTGATGATGCTCAGCTACTGTGCCGAGTGCAATTGCCGCAGATTAATGTCGCAGACTGCCAAGGTTTTATACCGTCGTCGGTATTAGGTGGTAGCCAAATTTTCGCTGAAGATTTGCTACTACAAGCCATGCTGGTATGGGCAAGACTGAAATACGATGCTGCAAGTTTACCGTCAACAACCGGTGAGTGTGTTACTGCTTGGCCATTTGCAAATGGTGATAAAGGTTATATTCAACTTGATGTAGTTAAGCACAGCGGCAGAATGCTGGTGGCTAACGTGAGTTTATATCATCAAGACGGCCGCCTGAGTTGCCAAATGCTCAATGCTAAAGTGACCATTAGTAAAAGTTTGAATGGGGCATTTATTCCACATCAAGCTTGTGCTGAACTTTCTCACCACAGCAAGGACACCGTGTGACAGCCTCAGATAACATGATGCTAAAACCCATTAGTGAGCGTATTTTGCAGCAACAAACCAAGCCAATGCGCTTGGCTTTGTTGCTCAGCAAACCCAATATAGGCTCGGTTAATGAGCACAGGGTTGCGATTGATACTCAGCATAGCGACGGTTTTGAACTGGCGTTATTACACAGCATAGAGCGACTATCAGCCACTTTTGATGAAATGGTCAATATTGCCGATCAGTTGTGGATAATGCCTGGGTTACTTGCCGCGAAACATGGCGTTCATGCGCATGCTTATCTCAATGGTATTGCACTTGGTAGCAATCAGGCTGAAGCAATAACACTCGCGCTGAGCCATGCAAAACGTTTACATACTCAACCAGAGATTGTCGCGCTAGATAGCAATGCAAAAAACAATACGGCTAACAATGCACAAACCGCATTAGCAGCAATGGTTACCCTAGTAGAGTCTATCGCCAGTCGTAACATACCAGCACAAGATAAGGTCAACAGTCAGTATTGGTTTAGCCCACTTCACCAAAGTCGGGTTGCAGCCTTATGTTACCAAACTGGCGACGATGTTCAGGCAATGATCTTGACCCAAGGACGTGCATTAGTCGCCTCAAAGCAATTGGTTAATCCCCAACGTTTATGGCTGCCACTTTCAGCGACTTCATTGGCACAATTGCACACTAAGCTAATGGCTTTTTCTGCACAGGTAAATTCAGCGACAGACGATTTAAGCTTACTTACACTTATCAAAAGTACATTGGCCGATTATCAAACTGATTCGCCCCTAGCTTTAGTGTTGATGGCGCAGGATCGTAGCGGATTAATCGTAGAAGTTAGTGCGATGTTGGCAATGATGTCGACTCACCTTCAGCCAGACGTTAACGATAAGCCGCCGATAGAATATAAAACCCCTGCTGGCAGTTGCTTCTATTCTGCTCCGCTGGGTGATAATGGCTTGAGTTTTGTCTATCCCGGCGTAGGTACTGTGTATCCAAACATGCTCAGTCAAATGGGCTTGGTGTTCCCCAGTGTGTACGCCGAACTCGAAAGCCAAGGTGACATGCCATCGATGTTACAAACAGAGTTTATTTATGCGGCGGATAAAAACCGTGCCGCACAGATGAGCTTGAGCCAATTAGCCATTGCCGGTGTTGGCGCCAGCTATGTGTTAACCAAGCTGTTGCAGCAAGAATTTGCTATTGAACCTAAATTTGCCTTGGGTTATTCCATGGGTGAAGCTGCCATGTGGGCGAGTTTAGATGTATGGCAAGCGCCGCACACTATGATTGAAGCAACCCAAAACAGCAGTATCTTTACCCAAGATATTTCAGGTGAGCTTCGCTGCGTTCGTCAACAATGGCAATTAGCCGATAACGAAACCATTGTGTGGAATAGCTTTGTTACTCGAGCCAGCATTGACGAACTCACGCCTCACTTAGCGGATTACCCGCGCGCTTATGTTGCCATCATTCAAGGCGACACCTGTGTTATCGCAGGTTGTGAATCCAGTTGTAAAGCGATGTTAAAACAAGCAGGTAAACGCGGTATTGCAGCCAATCGAATTACGGCAATGCATACGCCAGCGGCGCTAAATATTATCGATCAGGTAAGTCAGTTTTATCAGCAACCGCTGCTGGAAAATTTGCCCAAGCAATTGCAGTTTATCTCGGCTGCACAAATAGCGCCTGTCACACTAGACTCAAACGCTATAGCAAAATCGATTGCTGATACTTTTTGTCATCAGTTGGATTTTACTCAGTTAATCCACAATGCTCGAGAGCAAGGCTGTCGATTATTTGTTGAGGTCGGAGCCGATAGACAAGCAACCACCTTAATTGACAAAATTAATGCTCAGAGTAGTAATACATCCCCAGCAATGGCGATTGCAGTTAACGCCAAGGGCGGCGACGATGTCAGCAGTTTACTCAAGTGTCTGGGACAATTAATGGCTCATCGTGTGCCGATGTCATTAACGCCCTTTTTTCGCAGCCTTGATGATGCGATTAATTTATTATCTCAGCAGACGGCAATAGCCGGCGGCTCACCACTGGCTCATTCCAGTGAAACATTACTAGAAGGAGAACCTCATTGAGTTCTCAAGCTACCCCCAAAATTGCCATTGTCGGTTTAGCCAATCAATATCCCGACGCGAATACTCCCGCTAAATTTTGGCAAAACTTATTAGACAAAAAAGATTCGCGCAGCCAAATCAGTGCCAGTAAGCTCAATGCTTCACCGAACGACTACTTAGGTGTACAAGGTGAGTCGGACCGTTTTTATTGTGATAAAGGCGGCTATATTCAGGACTTTCAATTTAACCCTCAGGGTTATCGAATTGAGCCCGACGAATTTAATGGTTTGGATGACAGTTTCTTATGGGCAACCGACACCGCGAGAAATGCATTAACTGACGCGGGTATAGACCTTAACAATAACGTGCTGCAACGCACTGGTATTGTCATGGGCACTTTATCGTTCCCAACGGCCAAGTCTAACGAGCTATTTGTACCGCTTTATCACCGCGCGGTTGAAAAAGCCTTACAGACCAAACTCCAACAGCCAAACTTTAATCTGCAATCGTTTAATCAAACGTCGAAAAATAATACTATTGCCAATGACAATAACAATGTAGCGCCTAAAACGGTTAACCTACGAAATGGTGCCATTGCCCATAACGCCTCAAAAATCGTTGCCGATGCATTAGGTTTAGGTGGTACGCAACTGAGTTTAGATGCCGCCTGTGCAAGTTCGGTTTACGCATTAAAATTGGCCTGCGACTACTTGCATACCGGCAAAGCAGACATGATGCTGGCTGGCGCAGTGTCGGGAGCCGATCCGTTTTTTATCAATATGGGCTTTTCGATATTTCATGCCTATCCCGACCACGGTATTTCCGCCCCATTTGATAGTAACAGTAAAGGTTTGTTCGCTGGTGAAGGTGCTGGGGTATTAGTGCTCAAACGCCTTGAAGATGCCGAGCGGGATGGCGACCATATTTACGCTTTAGTCAGTGGCATCGGCTTGTCGAACGATGGTAAAGGCCAGTTTGTGTTAAGCCCAAACAGCAAAGGCCAAGTGCAAGCATTCGAGCGCGCTTATCGCGATGCAGCAGCAATCGATCCAAGTATCACCCCAGCCAGCATTGAAGTGATTGAATGTCATGCTACGGGGACACCATTAGGCGACAAAGTTGAATTAACCTCGATGGAGCGTTTTTTTGAAGACAAACTTCAAGGAAGCGCTACACCATTAATTGGTTCAGCAAAATCCAATTTAGGCCATTTACTCACCGCTGCAGGCATGCCAGGGATCATGAAAATGATTTTTGCTATGCGCCAAGGCGTGTTGCCACCGAGTATTAATATTAGTACTCCTATTACCTCGCCCAACGGCTTATTTGGCCAAGCGACTTTGCCAAATGATGTGCTGCCGTGGCCCGATAAAGTCGGCAATAAAGCCCGCCATGCTGGCGTATCAGTATTTGGTTTTGGCGGGTGTAACGCTCATTTATTGATTGAGTCATATCAAGCTAAAGCTGTCACTGACAGCACTCTGAATAATAGCACTAGAACTCGTCAGTCAACGTTAGTTGATGCAGAAACGCCGATGCACATTACCGGCATGGCTGCGCATTTTGGTCAATGCAGTAGTATTGATGCACTGGCGAGTAAAATCATCGCCAAACAAGCCATCTTTAGCCCGCTACCCCGTAAGCGCTGGAGAGGTTTAGACAAACATCCTGAACTATTAGCCCAATATGGCATCACAGAAGTACCACAAGGCGCGTATATCGATCAGTTCGATTTTGATTTCTTGCGCTTTAAAGTGCCACCCAATGAAGATGATCGCTTAATATCGCAACAACTACTGTTGATTAAAGTCGCCGATGAAGCTATCGCCGATGCCAAGCTAACACCAGGTAGTAAAGTCGCCGTGTTAGTCGCCATGGAAACCGAACTTGAACTTCATCAATTCCGTGGTCGAGTTAACTTACACAGTCAAATAGCTCAAAGCCTTAACGCTCAAGGTATTCAATTATCTACAGCGGAATATGACAGTCTTGAAACCATTGCGATGGACAGTGTGCTCGACGCCGCTAAACTTAACCAGTACACCAGCTTTATTGGTAATATTATGGCGTCGCGCATAGCCTCATTATGGGATTTCAACGGCCCGGCATTTACCATTTCTGCGGGCGAACAGTCAGTTAACCGCTGTATTGATGTTGCGCAAAACTTATTTGCGTTAGGCTCGTTACAAGAGCCATTAGATGCAATTATTATTGCCGCTGTAGACCTGTCTGGCAGCATTGAAAATATGCAGCTTAATACCGCAAAGCTTAACGCCAAGGGCTTGCGTTCCACAGATTGGTTAGTGGGTGAAGGGGCTGGCGCACTAGTATTACAACAAACCAATGCTACACACACTCAGCTTCACAGCTACGCCAGTATCGACAGTGTCAAATTTAAGCCATTGTCACAATTACCAACACAATTACCAACGACACTATCGGCTGATATTATTGAGTTAAACCAATCACCAGAATGTATATTATCGACTCAAGGCAAGCAGTTTGCCCAAGGATTAGCGAATGCAACAACAGCCGCCAGTTCAGCACCATTATTGAGTAAAGCCCATGATATTCTCGGCCATACATTTGCCGCTTCTGGGATGGCCAGTTTGCTGCACGGTTTAGTGCAAACTCGTCACATCGACAAACCGTCTATCAATGCCCGGGTATTCACCAGCAGCGATAATCAATACTCACAAGTCGACGTATCTGTTTCTGCGGCGCAACAACACGCATTACACACTCGACTTGGTCATAATTTAACTCAACAATTGGCTACGGGCAGTAAGTTAAGTTTAATTAAACAAGTCAGTTTAGGTGGTCGCGATATCTACCAACACATTATCGACAGCCCCCTTGATGCGCTCGACAGTATTATTAATCAATGTGCTGATATCGCCCCTACGGTGGTCAACACCATTGATAGTAAGCCGCAAACTATTCGAGATAATAGCCTTCTTAGCGTCAATAATAGCGAGAATATCGCCGAGCCTCTTATGTCAGAAAATATACCTGAAAACACAACGCCAAAGCAGCCAATGGTTGCCAGTATGACAAACCATACGATTCCACCAGCACATTTAACTGCTTTTCAGCAAAATCAGTGGTTAGCACAACAAGCGCATTTAGCTTATTTAGCCAGCCGAGATGCAGGCTTGAAAGTGGCAGACAGTTTATTACGGTCCCAATTAGCCGGTTTGATCCATCAGCCAACAGCGACTCAAGTCACGTCATCAGCCGCTAATCCTTATGCAGTTAATACTGCTATGCAGACTGCGGTTAATACTGGAGTGAATACTGCAACAATTAGCCCTGCAACATTCATTCAACCTAATCATGCTTGTGTGCCGGCCTACACTGCGCCTATTCCAGCGGATAAACCGTGTATTTGGAATTATGCTGATTTAGTTGAGTATGCAGAAGGCGATATCGCCAAGGTATTTGGCCCAGATTACGCCATTATCGACAGTTACTCGCGCCGAGTTCGCCTACCGACTACTGATTATTTATTGGTATCACGCGTCACTAAACTCGATGCCACCATGAATCAATACAAACCTTGTTCAATGACCACAGAATACGACATCCCCGTCGATGCGCCGTATTTAGTGGATGGTCAAATTCCTTGGGCTGTAGCAGTAGAGTCAGGTCAATGTGACTTAATGTTGATCAGTTATTTAGGCATTGATTTTGAAAACAAGGGCGAGCGGGTTTATCGCTTATTAGATTGCACATTGACCTTCTTAGAAGATTTACCTCGTGGCGGCAACACTCTACGTTACGACATTAAAATCAATAACTTTGCCAGCAATGGCGACACGTTATTATTCTTTTTCTCTTACGAATGTTTCGTAGGCGACAAGATGATCCTAAAAATGGATGGCGGTTGTGCAGGCTTCTTTACTGACAAAGAACTGGCCGATGGTAAAGGGGTTATTCAAACTGAAGATGAAATTAAACGTCGTCAACAAGTGATCAATAATCCAAATAAGCCGACATTCACCCCATTACTACACTGCAGTCAAACTGCCTTTGATTATGGCCAGATTCATCATTTACTGACTGGTGATATTGGCAGCTGTTTTGGTGGCGAACATGTCGCGCACCAGTTACAAACTGGGATGCAAAAATCGCTTTGTTTTGCCTCAGAAAAATTCTTAATGATTGAACGTGTGAGTCAATTACAAACACAAGGTGGCGCGTGGGGCTTAGGCTTACTCGAAGGTCATAAACACATTGCGCCTGACCATTGGTATTTCCCTTGTCATTTCCAAGGCGACCAAGTGATGGCTGGCTCGTTAATGGCTGAAGGTTGTGGCCAACTATTACAGTTCTTCATGATCCACATCGGCATGCATACTCTAGTAGAAAATGGTCGATTCCAACCATTGGAAAATGCTTCGCAAAAAGTTCGCTGTCGTGGCCAAGTATTACCGCAAACGGCTGAGCTGACTTATCGCATGGAAGTGACTGAAATCGGTATTCACCCTCGCCCATACGCTAAAGCCAATATTGATATTTTACTCAATGGTAAAGTCGTGGTCGATTTCCAAAACTTGGGTGTGATGATTAAAGAAGATGCCGAATGTACTCGTTATCCGCTTATCTCGTTAGACGCTAGCCCTGCAGTTGATTCAAACGCTAGCAGTAAAGTGATTGCTAACAAAGCGCCATTAATGGCGCAAATTCCAGATTTAAACGCCCCGACTAACAAAGGCGTTATTCCACTAAAACACGTTGAAGCGCCCATTGTAAGCGCCGATTCAAAGTACGCTAATCGCGTGCCTGATACCGTGCCATTTACCCCATACCATATGTTTGAGTTTGCTACTGGCGATATCGAAAAATGCTTTGGGCCTGACTTTAGTATTTACCGCGGACTTATCCCACCGCGCACACCTTGTGGCGACTTACAGTTAACCACTCGCGTGGTTGAAATTAACGGTAAGCGCGGCGAACTGAAAAAACCATCATCGTGTATCGCAGAATACGAAGTGCCGGCAGATGCTTGGTACTTTGCTAAAAATAGCCATCAAGCGGTAATGCCTTATTCGGTGTTAATGGAAATTTCATTACAACCCAATGGCTTTATTTCTGGCTACATGGGCACCACCTTAGGCTTCCCGGGGCAAGAGCTATTTTTCCGTAACTTAGACGGTGGCGGTAAATTATTACGTCATGTGGATTTACGCGGTAAAACTATCGTCAATGATTCAAAATTATTATCAACCGTAATCGCCGGTAGTAACATTATTCAAAGCTTCACTTTTGAGTTAAGTGTCGATAATGAGCCGTTTTACACGGGTAGCGCAGTATTTGGTTACTTTAAAGGTGATGCGCTTAAAAATCAGCTCGGCATCGATAACGGTAAAATCACTCAACCATGGCATGTTGATAATAACGTTGCGGCTGACATTAGCGTTAATTTACTGGATAAGCAGTCACGGGTGTTTACTCCGCCAACGAGTCAACCGCATTATTGTTTAGCGGGCGGTCAGCTTAACTTTATCGACAAAGCAGAAATTGTTGAAACGGGTGGAAAATACGGTAAGGGTTACCTTGCTGCGTCACGCACTATTGATCCAAGTGATTGGTTCTTCCAATTCCACTTCCATCAAGATCCAGTTATGCCAGGTTCATTAGGTGTTGAAGCCGTGATCGAGTTGATGCAAACTTACGCCATCAGTACAGACTTAGGTAAAGGTTTCACTAATCCAAAATTCGGCCAAATATTGTCGGATATTAAATGGAAATATCGCGGTCAAATTAACCCACTGAACAAACAAATGTCACTTGATGTACATATCAGTGCAGTAAAAGATGAAGACGGTAAACGCATCATAATTGGTGATGCTAATTTAAGTAAAGATGGCCTGCGAATTTACGAAGTCAAAGATATCGCCATCTGTATTGAAGAAGCTTAGGTCAAAAAGGAATAATAATAATGACAACACAAGTGCATAACGAAAAGCTTTCTCCTTGGCCATGGCAAGTTAGCCAGCAACATGTCAGTTTTGACCCTGCAGGGATGAACAACAAGCTCAAAGATTTGTCGCAAGCGTGTTATGTGGTTAACGACACCCAACAAGGCTTAGGGGTTGCTCAGCAAGCTCAAGTGGTGACCGATGCTATTACAGCAGCAAATGCTCTGCCGGTCAGCGCATTTGCACCTGCCCTTGGCACCCAAAGCTTAGGCGACAGTAATTTCCGCCGCGTGCACGGGGTTAAATTTGCTTATTATGCTGGCGCGATGGCCAATGGTATTTCTTCTGAAGAACTGGTTATTGCATTAGGTCAGGCGGGTATTTTATGCTCGTTTGGCGCAGCAGGATTAATTCCGTCACGGGTTGAACAAGCGATAAACCGCATTCAGGCCGCGCTGCCAAATGGTCCTTATGCGTTTAATTTAATCCACAGCCCAAGTGAACCAGCGCTAGAGCGTGGCAGTGTCGAGCTGTTTTTAAAGCACAAAGTGCGCACTGTTGAGGCCTCTGCTTTTTTAGGCTTAACACCACAAATTGTCTATTACCGCGCAGCGGGATTAAGCCGTGACGCACACGGTGAAATTCAAATCGACAATAAAGTGATTGCAAAAATCAGCCGTACTGAAGTCGCCATTAAGTTTATGCAACCCGCGCCAGTTAAAATACTGCAACAGTTGTTTGATGAAGGACTTATTAGCGCAGAACAAATGGAGCTGGCTCAATTAGTGCCCATGGCTGATGATATTACCGCTGAAGCAGATTCAGGCGGTCACACAGACAATCGCCCATTAGTCACTTTACTGCCGACCATTTTAGCGTTAAAAGATGAAGTGCAAGCACAATACAACTATAAAATCCCTATTCGGGTTGGTGCCGGTGGCGGTGTTGGCACGCCCGACGCGGCACTGGCGACATTTCATATGGGTGCAGCCTACATTGTTACTGGTTCAATTAACCAAGCCTGTGTAGAAGCTGGAGCCAGCGTGCATACACGTAAATTGCTCGCCACTACAGAAATGGCCGATGTGACCATGGCGCCAGCCGCCGATATGTTCGAAATGGGTGTTAAGCTGCAAGTGGTAAAGCGCGGTACTTTATTCCCAATGCGGGCCAACAAGTTATACGAAATTTATACCCGTTATGATTCGATTGAAGCCATTCCAAGCGACGAGCGCGAGAAGCTTGAAAAACAAGTATTCCGCTCAAGCCTTGATGATATTTGGGCTGGCACGGTAGCGCATTTTAATGAGCGCGACCCAAAGCAAATAGAGCGCGCTAAAGATAATCCTAAACGTAAAATGGCGCTGATTTTTCGTTGGTACTTAGGTCTGTCTAGCCGTTGGTCAAACACTGGCGAAACTGGACGTGAAATGGATTATCAAATCTGGGCAGGTCCGGCACTGGGCGCGTTTAATGCGTGGGCCAAAGGCAGTTATTTAGATGACTACACCCAACGTCATGCAGTAGACTTAGCCAAACACTTAATGCATGGCGCAGCTTATTTGGCCCGAGTTAATTTATTAACAGCACAAGGTGTTAGCCTTCCGGTAGCATTACAACGCTGGCGCCCAGTTGATCAAGTAAAGTGATCGACCAAGTGAATAGATTGATCTCGCTTTATTGCGAGATCAGCGAGAAAGATAGGAACCGACATGAGCGATACACAGAAACTCGATTTTTCGGCAGTTAACGACCCAACATTGGCATCGTTTAATCAGCAAAAGAATCTGATTAAACGCATGCTAAAGGGCAATAGCGCCACTTGCAATGACTGCAATAAACCGTTGACACTGCAATTGCCTCCCAACACTCCAAAGGCAGCAAAAAGCGCTAAAGCCCCAGGGATTTATTGCGCTAAAGGTTGCACTGATATCGAGCTAGACATGGAAGCCGTTGCGTTGATGAAATAGCATTAATTAAGCGTGCAAATTTGATGTCCTCATAAAAAATGACCCTCTTTAATAAGAGGGTCATTTTTTCGAGTGTTCTTTATTTCTCGGCCTAACGTTATTTTGCCTGCCATTGCTTAACTATTTCTGGGTTACCACAAAGCTGTTCAATCGGTTTATCTCCCAACAACGCAGCTTCAAATACAGTAAATGGCACATTAGCCCATAAGCTAAGCTCAAATTGGGTATTAGCTGACACTGTGCCTACGCCTTTGGGTGTGCCTGTCATCACAATGTCACCATCATTTAAGGTCATAAACTCACTAACAGCATTAAAAATAGCGTGTGGCTGGTACATCATTAATTGCTGATGACCTAATTGTGTCACGACATTATCAATGCTTAATTGAAAGCACCAATCTTTGATGTCTGGTGTTATTGCAATAAATTCACTGAAAAGAGCCGACCCATCAAATGCTTTAGAACGCTCCCACGGTAAACCTTGTTTTTTTAGCTTAGTCTGTAACTCACGCTTAGTCATATCAAGTCCAACGCCAACGGCACTGAACTGACCATCACTCACCATGAAGCACAACTCTGCTTCATAATGCAAAGGTTCACCTAACTGACTACGTAAAGTGATGGATATGGCTGAATTAGGCTTAAGAAATACCACCATCTCGTCAGGTATCTCATTACCAAGTTCGTTAATATGCTCAGCATAATTACGTCCAATACAAATAATTTTTGATGGGATTATGCTACTTACTTGGCCATCTGACTGCGTTAGTGATACTGATTGTAGACCCACATTAACCTCGAATAATTGAAAGCAGTGATAAGCGTAACTCTTCTAACGATAAAGCTAAATATGTCAAAATAGAACAACTGCTCTTTTTAAATAATAGCCAAAGCATTATCGCTTGCCTATTAAATTGTTAATAGCTGAACGATATTGCCGACTAGTCTTATCCAACCAGCATATATTCTCGATACTTATTTAGATTAAAAAAGAAAAATATAACTTTAAAAACAAAGGTATATTTCTATTTTCACACAATTCCATTTACATTATTTTAACAACCAACTACTCTAGAGTTTGTCACTATTGGACAAAAATCATGCTTGATTAAGTATTAATACAGTAAGAATGACGTCAGAAAAATAACAATATGAGAGACTAAATGACAATATTCGAATTGACAATCAAACAAAAAATAGCATTAGGATTTGCCTCAATTGGCTTATTACTGCTTGCTGGAAGTAGCTTTTTCTATCATTCCTTGAGTAAAATTCAAACAGCCAATGTTAATATAGAAACGCTAGCAGTACCTGTACAAAATCAGTCAAATGCCTTGCAAATTACTTTATTAAAAATGGCTAAAACCGGCAGTTTAGCCTATTCACAAATCGATAATAACAATATTGACCTCAGCTATAAGCAGTTCAAGCAGTTACAACTAGAGTTCAGAGAGGTATTGACGACATTATCAAAAAAAGTAGCTGATCAGCCCACAATGCTACAGTCATTAACTCAAGCTCAAAAATCATACCAGCAGTACGAACAGCAATCGCACATCATGTTCGGCGCTAAACTTGAAATTGGACAAAACCGCGACAACTTCACTGCATTAAAAAAACAATTTGATGATGTTCGAATTAATGCCAGTAATAATATGATTGATGTAGAACTGATAGAAGCCCCTTCAGGCGAGCAGCAGTTGTTAAACGAAGTCATTGGCGGCGGAGTACGCATCGACGACATGCTGTTTACTCTGGGCAATACCATGACAGAACTTGGCCGATTAATCTCTGTTGATGCCGTTAATATTCATAAACAAGATGTGGCCATGTTATTAGGTAATATTACGGTTAATGGCAACTACTTAACCCAACAAGCAGAGCCTTTGGGTGCAACTGCGCTATTTGTAGATTTTGACACCAACTTGCAAGCAATTAAAAACTTCACCGATAACCCCGGTAGCTTGTATCTCGCGCAACAAAATGTCGTCAATCAGCAGCGCTTAGCTGAAAATAGTAACCAGCAAGCTAACACCTTTTTTGATGCCACCAACACTCAGTTAGATCAATTGGTCAAACTTGCCAATGAAAGATTCCACCAGTTACAAATGGTGGCAATAGATGAAGTGAGTACCGCACAAACATTCGCTATCGCAATGGCGTTGGTGTTTGTGTTAATGGCTATCTTTATCTATTACTTCACATCAAAAGCCATGTTAGGCCCTCTGCAAGCTATTAATCGGGCATTATCACGTATTGCCAGTGGCGATTTATCTCGACGATTGACCAAACGAAATAATGATGAATTTGGCGAGTTGATGGATAACATCAACAAACTGTCTGACGACCTAACTAATTTATTGCAAGCCATTAGTCGTGATGCACACTTACTTGATGAATCAGCGATTAGATCGCAAGCACAAAGCGAGACAATATCCCGTTCAGCTTCCGCACAAATCAACAACATTAGCCAAGCTAAACAGCTTGCAGAGCAGATACATCAAAGCTCAAATCAGGTCAATGAACAAGCCACTGAGTCAGAACAACATGTCAAATTAGCTTCTTCTCAAGGGATACAAATAAAAACCATCGCCGATGATAATCGTATCCGTATTGAAACCTTATCAACCAGCTTGCACGACTCGGTTAAGATCATGGCAAAGCTTAGTCAGCACAGTGACAATATTGGAGGGATTTTGACTACTATTAGCGCTATTGCAGACCAAACTAATTTATTAGCCTTAAATGCCGCTATTGAAGCTGCAAGGGCCGGTGAGCATGGTCGTGGCTTTGCCGTTGTTGCTGATGAGGTTCGGTCATTAGCCTCTAGAACTCAGTTATCAACTGCCGAAATTCAAACTATGATAAATGCCTTACAACAAGAAACCACTTACGCCGTTACAGCTATCTCAAAAGGGCAAACACAAGCGAGTGAATGTGTGGAGCAAAGCCAGTCGTTACATGATGCAATAGAGCAAATTGAGAAAGCACTTAGTACCATTAATGGCATGAGCCAATGTATTACTCATGCTGCCAATGAACAAGTAAATCATAGCCAACAAATAGAGCAAACGATGACTCAAACAGCAGATTCTGCAGAACAAAATGCCCAAGAGTCAGCTTCAATGACACAGCAAAGTCAGCAATTAAATCAATTAGCTCATTCGCTTACCGCCTCTGTTGAACGCTTTACACTCTGATCCGTAGCGTAATAAAATCTGCAGTACGAGACCCAATAAAAAAGGCCAGAAATCGCAATGATTTCTGGCTTTTTTGACGCTATAAATGATTCTGTGGCGTATAGTCTATTTCTTACCTAATGTACCTACAGCAAAACGCCTGATAATAGATCGAACCATCAACACTGACTGACCCAACTCACTGCTGTTATGTAACGATTTCTCTGATGAGGCTTTAGTAATCTCAGCAGAATCCGCAATATCAATAATTTGTTGATTAATATGTTCTGCTACAGCACTCTGCTGCTCAACCGCTGCGGACATATCTAAAGTAAGTTGAGTGATTTGCTCAACTGATTGGTTAATAGACGCTAATGCATTACGTGTTTTATCTACAATTTCAACGCCTTTAGTAGCAGCTTGTTCGCCTCTAACCGACACTTCAACAGCATTACTCGCTCGCTTAGTTAATACACTTACTATGCTGTGAATTCTATCGGTAGATTCACGGGTTTTCAGTGCAAGGGAACGCACTTCGTCAGCAACCACGCTAAATCCACGACCTTGCTCTCCGGCCCTTGCTGCTTCAATAGCGGCATTTAAGGCTAATAAATTGGTTTGGTCTGCAATACTCGATATCAAACTAGCCGCTTGACCAATTTCATTAGTTGATTCAGATAACTCTCGTACTGTTTTAGCAATATCTGCTACAGATAGATTTAATTCATCAATAGACTGCTTAGCCTGATTAGCCAGCAAAGCTCCAGCATTCACATTGTCTGACGCTTCTTTTGCGCTATAAGCATTTCGCTCAACGTTAGAAGACACTTCTTGGATAGCAGTAGACATTTGGGTAATTGCCGAGGCAATTTGTTGTGTTGATCCACTTTGTAAGCTCACCGCTTTAGCCGTAGATTCTGCCTCAAGCTGAGTGTGTTCGACAATGCCATCTAATGATTTTGCAGCATCTTCAATCCTTGTCATTGCAGTACGGCAACGCGCAACTTCGCAACCTAGCGCTAGTTTTGCCTGCGCTTTTGCGCCAAAGTCAGCAAAATAGGTTTCTGCCACTATGAGATCTGTGAACGAATTAGGATTAAGTTGGACAACTTAAAACCAGTCTTGTTGCTGCTTATAGCCCAACCATGCCGTTGACAATATAAGGGTACATAAGCCCATTGCACCAGGGAGCACGCCCCAAAATTCAGTTAATGCGATGGACAAAATAAACATCGGTAACCATGCAGGTAACAGTTTAATCACTTGATGTTTTATTATTGCATGAAGTGGTCTTGGTGACTTGTTAGCTTTTATTCTGGCATAAGCCGCTTCTGCACGAGCTATCTCGGATGGTAGTGCTGTCACCCTAACCGACTCGTAACCAGCGACTTTATTGTTTTCGAATACTGGAGTAACAAATGCGCTAACCCAATAATAGTCACCATTTTTACGACGGTTTTTAACCAGTCCCATCCACACTTTGCCGCTTGAAATACAGGCCCACATATCCTTAAACACTTCACTTGGCATATCTGGATGACGCACAAGATTATGTGGTTTACCAATTAATTCATTTTTTTCAAAACCACTGACCTCAACAAAAGCATCATTACAATAAGTAATATGGCCGCGTAGATCGGTTCCTGAAATTAAACGAAGATCATCATCGAAGTGGTATTGATTGAGGGTAACGGGTTGATTATTTCGCATAAATACTAACATCCTTGTTTTTGTATTGTGGATAATGAAATCCATTAATACTATCTATTACACTGAAGGTCCATAGACTACAGTGCCATTTATATGGGGTAAAAAAGTATGAAACCACTGTAGAAATTGAGTCAAAATTCTATTTACTATAAGTCATTATAGTTTGATATGTATTCTAGAATTGTCAATTAAATAATTAATTGACACAGTAACTTACCGTATAGGTGGTGATAAAAATAAGTTTATAACAAGATTTTTTTAACTTTATTTGAAAAAATAATTTTGAAGGTAAGCAGCTAAGATAAAACGTTTTTATAAATTTATTCCATCAGCTATCCAGAGGTAGGATTAGATAGGATAAGGATGAATAACTCATTAACGACATATCTTGGCTATAGACTTAATCCGTGGGGCAAAATTACCCCACAAATTAATTTAGCTCAAATGATCTAAGTAATATTGTTTAAGCGCTAACAAAACTCAATTCGAGTATTCAGCAGAACAATGACTAAATACGTCAATGCAAAAAGTATATTAAGCGTACTCTTGCATAAAATCATCAAGATTATCGTTGATAATTTCTATCTCATCGCCGCTAAATTGCGCGATATGAAATAAGGCTTCACCTTCATTGGTAACAGGAATATTACTGTTACCAATGATAATCCCGTCTGTCGGCGCCAGCAATGGCAACGGTTCACCGCCCAAAGGGTTAACGATGTTGGCTAACACCTGCCCTTTAGAGACGCGTTCACCCAATTTAAGCTTAATATTAACCAATCCGTCAGACTCACTGCGAACCCAATAACTGCGGCTTGCATTAACACTGGTAGTTTTAGTTTTAATTTTGCCTTTAGTCATAGTTAAGTAGCGCATCACATTGATAACGCCATTAACACCAGATTTAATCGACATATCACTAAAGCGTAATGCTTCACCGGCCTCGTATAAAATACAAGGAATGTTCAGGCTGTTGGCATAACCACGCATTGAACCTTCACGGGCTTTTGATGACATTATCACCGGTGCACCAAAGGCATTTGCCATGTCGAGCATCACTTCATCGTCGGTATCACAACGGATCTGCGGTAAGTTATCACGATGGATAGCACCGGTATGTAAATCGACTATATGCGTTGCACGTTTAACTAAAACACTACTGAATAAATGCGCTAAACGACTTGCTAGCGCACCTTTAGCTGAGCCCGGAAAACAGCGGTTTAAATCGCGGCGATCCGGTAAGTAACGAGATTGTTGAATAAAACCAAATACGTTAACTATTGGAACAATTAACAAGGTTCCCGTTAAGGTTTTAGCATTAACACGACCGAGCAAACGTCGACATATTTCAATGCCATTTAACTCATCACCATGAATCGCTGCGCAAACCATTAAAACAGGTCCGGCTTTAGTGCCATGAAACACTTCAACGTGCAAATCCATCGGCGTATCATTATACAGTTTTGCTGCGGGCAATTTGACACTTTGTTGAGTGCCTGCCGCTACGCTAACATCACCGATAACAAACGGTTCGTGCTTTCTTGCCATTAACCAACCCCTTTCGTTTTCGAACTAGTAGATTTAACGTTTTTCTCTATAAACTGAATTATTTTTTCAGCAACATCAATACCAGTGGCTTTTTCGATGCCTTCAAGACCCGGAGATGAGTTTACTTCCATCACTAATGGACCATGTTTAGAACGTAAAATATCTACACCAGCTACATTTAGACCCATTGTTTTAGCGGCACGTAAGGCAGTTGAACGCTCTTCAGGAGTTAATTTAACAATGCTAGCAGAACCACCACGGTGTAAATTAGAACGAAACTCGCCTGGTAAGGCTTGGCGTTTCATCGCGGCAATCACTTTGTCACCAATAACGAAACAACGAATATCAGCACCACCCGCTTCAGCGATATATTCTTGTACCATGATGTTAGCTTTTAGACCCATAAATGCTTCAATAACCGATTCAGCCGCTTTACGCGTTTCAGCTAAGACAACACCAATACCTTGAGTACCCTCAAGTAATTTAATGACACAAGGGGCGCCACCAACCATGTCCAATAAATCAGGAATATCAGCAGGCTTACTAGCAAAACCAGTAACCGGTAAACCGATATTCTTACGTGACAAGAGTTGCAGAGAACGTAATTTATCGCGTGAGCGAGTAATGGCAACAGATTCGTTTAACGGGTGAGTGCCCATCATCTCAAACTGACGTAGTACCGCTGTTCCATAAAAGGTTACAGATGCGCCAATACGCGGAATAACCGCATCAAACTTTGGTAATTCTTGACCACGAACATGAATACTAGGTGCATTCATGTTGATGTTCATATAACACTTTAATGGGTCGACGATTTTTACGACATGACCGCGGGCTTCAGCGGCTTCTTTTAATCGACTGGTCGAATATAAATTCTTATTTCTCGACATTATTGCAATATGCATTTGTTATTCTCCTGCTAAAAATGATTCTGCTGAATTAACCAAAAAACGCCCTGCTAATGCGCGGCGTCCCAATAACATTCTAAATTTCATGTGATCTCTATTGGTTAACGTCAGTTCGATGTCAAAAAGTTGGTCACCGATAAGGATCGGTGTTTTTATCACGTAGCGCTTAGTCACATGACCACCAGAATCACTTACATCTCGGCGATCAAATACAAGGAATTCACACACTACTTCACGATCTGAGTCTTGCTCTGGATGAAGCCAGACTCTTACCCACTTTTGATTTTCTTTTTGAAACGGTTTGATTTTGAACGCATGTAAACAAGACGTTTTTGCGCCAGTATCCACTTTGATTTTGACTCTTTCGTTGCCAATATCAGGAAAAGTGCCCCATTCACGCCAACCCACAATACCGAGGGAATGTTCAGTCATGGTCAATCCTTTCTTATAGAGGAATTATTCATTCCAAAGTGTAATTTTTAATAAAATCAATATTTGAGCAGACTCCACAATTAGTTTAATTGATTGCACTGCTCAACTTATATTATTTTTGCTAACAAAGGTTAGCCGACAAGGTTTTCTGTCAAAAAAGTATCCTTCGCAACAATTTTAACACCAACACTTTATTTATATCAAATTAACATTAATAACATACCGAAAAAAAATCTTAATGTCAGTAAGTTACAACAATAATACGGCAATATTTAAAGCGCTAAAAAATCATGTTTTCCATAAAATTTGATACAAAAAACACATAATTAACATAAAAATGTTCAAATAACGTACATTATATTAATGGCTTAAATCAATCTAAGCTGTTTGACTCTGAGTTGAGATTGTTTAACATGATAGCCAAATTATAACATTATTATCTGCATCGCTATTGTAAAAAGGTATGGTCATGTTCAGTCAATGTAGTTTTGATTTTTTAAACAGTCTAGCAGTTAACAACGACAGAGAATGGTTTAAAACCAACCAACAGCAATATGAAGACCAAGTCAGGACGCCCGCTTTACAATTTATTGAAGCCATGCAAGGGCCCATTTTAGCGATGTCGCCACGATTTATCGCAGTGGCTAAAAAAGTGGGTGGTAGCCTAATGCGTCCGCAACGCGACAGTCGCTTTAGCAAAGATAAAACGCCTTATAAAACCAATGTAGGTATTCAGTTTAGGCATTTTCAAGCTAAAGATGTTCACGCTCCTGGTTTTTATGTCCACATAGCCAATGATGAATGCTTCATCGCAGCTGGCATTTGGCACCCTGAGTCAAAAGTGCTTAATGCCATTCGTCATTGTATTGATGAAAACCCCAATGCTTACCAGAAGGCATTAGAGCAACTCATGCAAGCGGGGTTTGAATTGACAGGAGATAGGTTAACTCGACCACCACGCGGATTTGATAAACACCATCCTATGATTAACGAGCTGAAGCGAAAAGACTTTATTGCCATCAAACCCATTAGCATGCAGCAAATATGTCAGGCTGATTTTGTGGAGTTTTGTGCACAAGAATATCAACATACGCGAGCACTAATGGCCTATTTATGTTTTGCATTGGATTTAGACTTTTAGCACAGGTGAATCATACATCATAAAATAAGCGTCGTTTCGATGGCGCTTAGTTCCTTATTTAATACAGAACGTTAACGATAATCTTTAGAATGATTTCATTTTACTAAATGGTCATTCACCTATGATGTCATTTTTCGTCAGCATAGTTTTAGGTCATCATTTAGATAAGCCGTGTTAAACTAACAAAAAATAGTCCCCCTGTTCAGCACGTTGTTACCTGCTGCACGGTAATATCAGGTCAATTCATGAGTCATAATATTCCCGCCAAGTCTAACGCAACAACATCAGACGAGACACATGCGCAAGAAATAGCTGCGACGACACCAGCACAAAAGCGAGCCCTAAGTTACTCAACCACCATTGAGACCTTGTTTAACCAGGTAATGAGTACCAACATGCCTGCTGATCGAATCATTGGCCAATATTTTAGAGAACATAAAAAACATGGTTCAAAAGATAGACGAGTGATCCGTGAGAGTTTGTTTGGTCTATTTCGCTGGTGGGGTTGGTTAAGCCAATTAGATTCAAGTCAAAAACACACTACATGGTTTCAACAGCTAAGCACTTGTGCAATGTTGGAACAACATGAGTGGAATGATATTATTCATGCTTGGAATGACTTCGCAAATTGGCCTCAAGCCCGCGCAGACCAAATCGAACAGGATAATAATGCTTCATTAAATGACAAATTAACCACCTTTGTTACTGTTAGTGGCATCGATGCCTGTCAATTAACACAGTTGTTACCACTCTGGTTTTGGCAACAGTGCCCTATTGATGATGTCGATCAGTATGCTGTTGTTAACGCAATGAGCAGCCGACCTCCAATCTGGTCTCGTGCACAAACATTACCAACAGATAAAGTGATTGAATCTCTTAACCAAGCGGGCGTTGAAGCAAAAGCGAGTAGTTACTTCTCAGATGCCATCAATTTAGGTCATAAGAGTATTAATCTAAATGAAATAGATGTTTATAAACAAGGTTATCTTGAAATTCAAGATTTAGCCTCGCAAGTTATTGGCCAGATTTGTCAGCCAAGCAGTGATGAACAATGGTGGGATGCTTGTAGTGGTGCTGGCGGTAAAACGCTGCAATTATATTCATTAATGTTGCAGCAAGGCTCAGCCTTAACAGGCAGTATTATTGCATCAGATATTCGAACTAAGCCGTTGGAAGAGCTGCGTAAACGTGCCAAGCGTGCAGGTTTTGAGCATATTAGTGTTGCACCGTGGAAAGGTGACTTATTACCTGTAGATGCGAATGCCTTTGACGGAGTGTTAGTTGATGCACCGTGCAGTTGTACTGGTACTTGGCGCCGCAATCCAGACATGCGATGGCTTGATGATGCCAGTGCAATAACAGACAAACCAATACTACAATTGGCTATTTTACGACGTAGTGCTGCCGCAGTAAAATTGGGTGGTAAATTGGTTTACGCAACATGCTCTTTATCACCAAGTGAAAATGAGCAAATCGTAAATAAATTCTTATCTGAAACATCAGAATTTGAACTGGAACCAGTCATACATCCTTTTACTGGGAAGCAATGTGATATGTTGACGATTTGGCCACAACAAGCAAATAGTGATGGTATGTTTGTGGCAAAAATGCGCCGTAAGCAACCAAACTAAACCAACATTTCACACAAGAGCTAAAAACTAAAAAGCCATCGTATCGATGGCTTTTATATGACGACAAAATGTTTAACAATATTCTATTATTTGCGGTGAAGGCGTAATATCAATTCAGCTTCTGCTTTAGGTAACTCACACTCTTGCATTAATTCTTCAATACCTGCGCCCAACCCCACCATTTTAACGGCCCTAGAGTACAATTTAGCTTGTGGATCTTGTTGGCTGGCTTCTTCAAGCATGTCGAACTGTTTGGAGAGCTTTTTCTCTAATTCGACAACTCGCCTACCTACGCCAATAGTGCCACTGCGCAATTCGTGAAGTTCACGTTTAACGACCTCTCTTTGACGGTCGCTTTCCTTTACCAGCACAGTCAGCGCATCTACTTTAGTCTTTAATTTGCTCGACTGTTTTTGTAAATAAAGCACTAAACCAAGACAAGCAATAACGTACACTAAAGCTGCAATTAGAAATTCATCACCCATTAACATACCTTTGTGGCTTTAACAAAAAATAAAACTGAAGCCAAAACAAAAAGCCAACGGTTATTCGGTTGGCTTTTTTTCTTGATGACACAATTAGATTTGAGTTAATTCAACCCACTCATCGTCAGATAATAATTTATCTAAATCAACTAAAATTAATAGCTCATTGTCGCGATTACTTACACCTTGAATAAATTTAGCACTTTCTTCCGTGCCCACATTTGGCGCATTATCGATTTCAGAACGACGTAAATAAACCACTTCGGCTACGCTATCAACCAAAATACCAATAACTTGTTTTTCTGCCTCAATAATCACAATACGAGTCGAGTCATCTAATTCAGCAGATTGCAAACCAAAACGTGAGCGAGTATCGATAACCGTGACAACGTTTCCGCGAAGGTTAATGATCCCTAGCACATAATCAGGTGCACCTGGCACTGGAGCAATTTCGGTATAACGTAATACTTCTTGAACTTGCATTACGTTTATTCCATAGGTTTCATTATCTAACTTAAATGTTACCCATTGTAATACTGCATCGTCTTTACCTGCAGCAACCGCTGCTACACTTCTAGAATCGCTCATAGTTAACCTCGGTCAATCGAATCCTGACAACCTAAACCTGCATCAAGCATTTTGATTAGTGCTTGAACATGTAAAATGCCACACATTTGTTGTTTTACTACCCCAGCAAGCCAAGGACGCTTACCCGGTTTTTCACGCCAATTGACGTGTGATTTATCTATTTTAACGGCGTTAACTAACGATTCGCACGTTAATCCCCACTGACTATCTTCAAGCATTACAAGATATTTATAATTTACTGTTTGTGCTAATTCTGGTGAATATTTTTCAGGCATCACCCATGCACACGTATCAACTACATTTATTTTAGTATCTCGGTGGGTTTGCACCCCTTTAAACCAAGAGGGTCGGCCTATAAGATGGCTTATCTTCTCAATTTTAATAATTCCACCCAAACTCACCAACGGCACTGCTAGTGTTAACCCTGCTACATTGAAAAATAACACCTGAAACTCATCATCAAGTAATTCCTGTAAATCATGAGTAATGCTCGGTGGTTGATACCCAACTTGAGTCTGGGGTGCGTCATCCTGTTGCGACGCTGAATGCTCTACTAACTGTTCATGCTTAATGATAGCTTCTTTTATATCAGCATGTGAACTTTCATCATTGTTTATATCGACTAACGGCTTGATTTCTTTATCCGTTAGTTCTGTTTTTTGTATTATTTTATTATTAACTACCGTTTCAGACTCAATATGAGTGATGGCATGACGAACTCGTTCCGAACTGGCTTTAATCTGTTGGGATAAATCACTATCTGCGGGTGCTTTAGATACAGCAGATAATAATTTTTCAAGTGCCAACTTATCGACACTAGTCGTTGGTTCTGCAAACTGCCTGACAATGGCAGGTGCAACCTTAGTCGATGTTAGTAGTGAATAATGTGTCGACAATATGTTTTCAGTCGATGTGCGAGTCGTTTTTTCCTCGCTAACATTTGCCGTTTTAGAGTCTATATCATTAACCGAATTAACAGAAATACTTGGTTTAACCTCAAGGGTTTGCTCAGGAATCGATTCGGGCGATTCCTGTAATAAAAGACTGAAATAATCAAAAACAGTTTCATCAACCGATTTTGACATGGGTAAACTCCTGAGAAAATAAAAAGTCCAGCAGACGATTATATGCTTTTACACCGCGACTACTGGCTGAATAATGTGATGCAGGTAAATGAGCCAAGCTTGCATCTCTGAATTTTGTATCCACTGGTATCACATCACTAGGCCACAGAGTTGAGCCATATTTATCCTGCAAAAATTGTAATGCTATTGGGGAGGCTTTAGTGCGCTTGTCATACATTGTGGGCAATACAGTATAGCTATAACGGGTTTTCTTAGAACGCCCCATAATTTCCATGGTTTTCACCATTCGCTCTAGGCCTTTTATGGCTAAAAATTCAGTCTGAACAGGTATAATAATGTGATGACTGGCTGCTAATGCATTAACCATTAACACCCCTAAAACTGGCGGACAATCGATAATAGCCACATCATACTTATCTTCAAGTAACGCTAATAAGTTGCGTAATACCAAACCCATTCCTTCTTGATGGCCTAATGACCGGTCAAGGGTCGCTAACGCCATATTAGCAGGTATGAGATCGAGTCCTTCAATTTGAGTTGGAATGACATTTTGCAAAATAAATTCTTGAGTCAGTGTTTTATGATTCAAAAATACGTCATAAAGCGAACAAGGTACTTCATCAGAATCAATACCTAAGTAATAGCCCAATGAAGCATGAGGATCGGTGTCAATCATTAGCACTCGTTGACCACGCTTAACCAGTGCTCCGGCTAAACTGGCTACAGTGGTGGTTTTACCTACACCACCTTTTTGGTTAGCTACCGTCCATACTTTCAAAAAAGCCTCTCACTTATTGTAATGATGCGGTTATTGAATACTGACTACTATTTTTGTTGCTTATCGTTGCGAGTTGTTACTCGGATCCCACCATTAGGTAAGCGGATCACTTTCACCCCTTGAGCATCTTCTGACACGATAACTTCTTGATCATTTGGTTGCACTGAAACATCGGTGTCATGCTTAACTTTATCAACTTCAGTAAGCTCAGTGCTATCTAAGGCTCCGGGGCCAAACAACACACTTTGCGCTTGCCCTTTCCCTGCTGAGGCAATAATTGCTTGAGTTTGTTCAGGATGTTGAATTAACCAATTAGCAATATTAACAGCTTGATCTTCCGGTGCCATCAACAACACTTGAGATTCTGTTAAACGTGTCACATCTTGCTCTAATAAAGTGATTTTTTGTTGAGCATCAATATACAAAGCCGCTAATACTAATATGACAATAAACGATAGAAACAATCCTAACATTTGCTTAGTCTGTATAGAATACTCAGACTTAGCCACGACTAGACTCTTTTAAAATGGCTTCAGCCATATTATCTAATGAAATAGAGTGAGACGCGATACCGGTTGATGCTACAGCTTGTGGCATACCATATACCACACAACTTGCTTCATCTTGCGCCCAAATAGTTGCACCAACAGACTTTAACATTCTAGAGCCTTCTCTACCGTCAGCTCCCATCCCCGTTAACACCACAGCCAAAACATCACCACTAAAAGCTTTAGATGCTGACGCAAAAGTAATATCAACGCACGGCTTATAATTCATTTCAGGAGTTCCGGGAATAACTTTTAATCTCCCAGAGATTCCATTTCGCTCAATCATAAGCTGCATTCCACCTGGTGCTAAATAAGCACAACCAGGACGCATTACATCTCCACTCTCAGCTTCTTTTACTTCAATTTTACATAAAGTATTTAAACGTGCTGCAAATGCTGGCGTAAACGCTGCGGGCATATGTTGAATTAACACAATAGGATGAGGATAATTTGCTGGAAATGCAGTTAATACCTTTTGTAATGCTACAGGTCCACCAGTCGATGTCCCAATAAGCAACAATTTATATTGTTTGCCACTGGCACGAATAGACGATATTGAAGACGTCGTCGGATTTGGAGTCGGACGATCTGCTGAGATTGTAGATAAACTGGAACGGGTAGTAACTGGCACTGTAGCTGAAGTCAAACGACTGCTTAACGGACGACGTTGTGTATTGATATCCGGAGTAGCTATCGTTGAGCGACGAGTTTCAGGTTGTGAGGTGGCCGTTAACGAGCTTGAACGATAGAGTCTGCGTCGACCTAATGCCTTTATTCGTTGCTGTAACAAAAGTATCGCGTCCTCTTTATTCGTCGCGATATCTTCAAAACGTTTAGGTATAAAATCAAGAGCACCAGCTTCTAACGCATCAAGCGTTGCTTTGGCACCATCATGAGTTAATGATGAAAACATTAAAATAGGGGTAGGATTAGTCGCCATGATCTCACGGACAGCAGTGATCCCATCCATCACAGGCATTTCAATATCCATCGTAATGACTTGAGGCTTTAACTTTGCAGCCATTTCAACAGCTTCTTTGCCGTTAACAGCAACGGCAACAACTTCGAGATCAGGATCTTGATTGACAATCTCACTGACTCGACGTCGAAAAAAGCTAGAATCATCAACAACTAGTACTTTTATGGCCATTTAATTCCTTAAATAATGGAACTTTTTTTATTTTTTATTTTTTACTTTTTACGTAATGTTTTAGCAGTCCAGGCACATCTAGAATAAGTGCAATACCACCATCTGAAGTAATAGTCGCACCTGCCATTCCTGGCGTACCTTGTAACATACTACCAAGCGGTTTAATGACGACTTCTTCTTGACCTATCAACGCATCAACAACAAAACCAATTTGCATGGTACCAAGCTGAACAATCACTACATGGCCATGTTTCTTATCACCATGTTTGAATGTTGACTTTTTACTGTGTAACCAGTGCTCTAGATAAAATAATGGCACGGCTTTGTTACGGAAAATAACCGTTAATTGACCATCGACAATATTGGTTTTTGTTAAATCTAAATTGAATATTTCGTTAACACTCGATAACGGTAACGCAAAGACTTGGTTAGATACGTCGACCATTAATGTTGGCATAATAGCCAACGTTAATGGCACTTTGATTTCAAGTACAGTGCCCTTGCCTTTCATTGAATCGATATAAACAGTACCGTTAAGCTGGTTGATACGGGTTTTCACCACATCCATACCTACGCCACGACCTGAAATATCTGAGATTTCAACTTTGGTTGAAAAACCTGGGGCAAAAATCAAGTTATAAGCTTCATTATCGGTCATTCTCGAGGCGGCATCTTCATCAAGCACACCACGACTTATCGCGATTTGTTTTAGTTTCTCAGGATCCATTCCTGCGCCATCATCCTCAATTTTAAGCAGGATGTGATCACCTTCTTGGCTAGCCGATAAGGTAATAGTACCCGTTCGAGGCTTACCGCTTGCCTCTCGAGTGATCGGCATTTCGATACCATGATCAACAGAGTTACGCACCAAGTGGACTAAAGGGTCGGCTAACGCCTCAACTAAGTTCTTATCAAGGTCGGTTTCTTCACCGATCATGATTAAGTCGATTTCTTTATTTAAAGTGCGCGCTAAATCGCGTACAACTCGAGGGAAACGACCAAAAACCTTCTTGATTGGTTGCATGCGGGTTTTCATCACCGCACCTTGTAGATCAGCCGTGACTAAATCAAGATTAGCAAGGGCCTTAGACATTTCCTCATCTTCACGAGAAATACCTAAGCTAACCAATCTGTTACGAACTAATACTAATTCACCAACCATATTCATGATTTGGTCTAAACGAGCAGTATCAACACGAACGGTTGTTTCGCCTTGTGGGACCGAAGCCGCTTTAGCAGGAGTTTTGTCTTTTATCGGTTCAACTTTTGGAGCAGCCGCCTGGGCAGGTGGCATAACCGGTTTAACAACAGGAGCAGAGCTAGCTTTAGCGGCTGGCGCAGGTGCAATCGGTTTAGTAGGTTGTGCTGGTGGAGGAATTTGCGATGTAGCAACCGGCGCAGTACCTTTACCGTGTAATTCATCTAAAAGACGTTCAAATTCATCGTCAGTTATTTCATCAGAATCAACAAGGGGTTCAACAATAGGCGTTGCAGCTGGCTTGGGTGGAGCAACAGGTTTGGATTTTGCTTCAAATGAACCTGAGCCATGTAATTCATCTAATAATGCTTCAAATTCATCATCAGTAATTTCATTGCTATTATTTGCAGCAGGTTTTGAATCAATATTGTCTTTTTTTACTTCAGAAGGTTTAGCTGAAACAGGGCTTTTACCCGGACCATGTAAGGCATCAAGCAAAGCTTCAAACTCTAACTCATCAATGTCATCAATACTGCCAGCATTAGAGGTTTCCACAGATGGAATACTAATATCTTCGACGTATTCAGGCTCGCTAAATTCAACAATATTTTCAATAGGTTCAGGCTCATCTTCCGTCATTTCTGAAGGTAATGGCGCACCTGAGCTTAATAATTTGAGTTTAGCAAGTAATGCAGAATCAGCAGGGTCTTGTGTTTCTCCCTGTTGAGTTTGAGCAAACATGGAATTAATTGCGTCGACCGCTTGCAAAATAATATCCATTAATTCTGCATTTACGCCACGTTTACCGGTGCGTAATAAATCGAACGTGTTTTCAGCTTCATGACATACGTCAACCATCGGCTTAAGACTTAAAAAACCAGCCCCACCTTTAACGGTATGGAATCCACGGAAAATAGCATTGAGTAAATCACTGTCATCAGGATTATTTTCAAGAGCAACTAGCTGCTCCTGTAGAAGCTCTAAAATCTCGCCAGCTTCAATTAAAAAGTCCTGGAGTATCTCTTCATCAACATCAAAAGACATTAAATTGACTCCTAATTAGAAACCCAGACTTGATAGCAGATCGTCTACTTCATCTTGACCTGTCACCACATCTTCACGCAGTTCAGCATGCATGATGGGACCTTCTGCTTCTATTTTATTTTCGTTTATAGTTGGCGATGATTCGGTAGTATGATCACCGAATACCGTTAGCATTGAGACCAAATTACTTTCTACTTCACGAACCAAATCAATCACTCGACGGATCATCTGCCCCGTCAAATCTTGGAAGTCTTGCGCCATCAAAATTTCATTTAATAACTCGCGAAGACGATTTGCATCATTTTCACTATGTAGCATAAACTGCTGAACATCATGACAAAGTGACTTAAACTCAGCCATTTCGATGTCACGACGCATCAATTTATCCCACATTGGCGTCACTGATTGAATATTGCTAATAATGGTATCGGCCAAAGGTAGACATTCTTCAACTGCATCCATAGTTTTATTTGCAGCTTGCTCTGTCATGTCGATAACATAGTTCAACCTTTCTTTAGCATCCGGTATTTCGGTATTGGCTAATTCAGATAAACGATTATCAACTTGGAAATCTTTGAGTGCACTATGGAGTTGTCGAGTTAACTTACCAACTTCTTCAAAAAGCTCACGCTGCAATGGCGTTGCAAGCTCTCTGATCATATCATCAGCTTTATCTTGTTGACCTAAGGTAAGCAATTCAACAAGTTCTTGGGCCTGTTCGAGAGTGATTAGCCCCGATATTGATGCCTGCATGACTTATCCTTGCTTATGCGAGTCGTTCAAAGATTTTATCTAACTTTTCTTTTAACGTAGCTGCAGTGAAAGGTTTTACCACATAGCCATTAACACCGGCTTGAGCGGCAGCAATAATCTGTTCACGCTTAGCTTCTGCGGTTACCATTAATACAGGTAAATGCTTTAATGAATCATCTGCACGGATTGCTCTAAGTAAATCGATACCTTGCATTCCTGGCATATTCCAGTCTGTTACTACAAAATCAAAATCGCCTTTTTGTAACATAGGTAGGGCTGTTGAGCCATCATCTGCTTCTTGGGTATTATTAAATCCCAAATCTCGCAACAAGTTCTTAATGATACGCCTCATTGTTGAAAAATCGTCAACAATAAGAATCTTCATATTCTTGTCCAAGGTTTCCTCCGGTGAGCTGACACTCGTTTGCTCTAGATAAGTTATTATTCTTGTGTCCAATGCTTGAGTTTCGCTTTTAATCTGAGCATTGCCTGACTTAATATCTGGCTTACTCGCGATTCGCTAACTTCAAGGATGGCACCGATTTCTTTTAAATTTAACGCTTCGTCGTAATATAACGACAATACTAGCGCATCTCTTTCTGGCAATGTCTTAATTGCTTCAACCAATGCAGAATGGAATTGAATTTCAGCAAGTGAATCAAAGGCTTCATCTGGTGATTGGTTGTCTGTGATTAACACATCTTGCGAAACACCAAGATCTTCTATTCCTATGACTTTACCTACAGAAACATCATTTAATATATGATGGTACTCATCGAGAGACATATCAAGCTTTTCAGCAATTTCGGTATCGTTAGCATCACGTCCAAATAGCTGGCCTAATTCATCAATTACTTGTGCTACACGACGATTATTACGATGTACTGAACGTGGAACCCAGTCACCGCGGCGAATTTCATCAATCATCGCACCACGGATTCTGATACCAGCAAAGGTTTCAAACTTAGCCCCTTTACTGTTATCAAATTTAGATGAGGCCTCAAGTAAGCCCATCATCCCAGCTTGTAATAAATCATCAAGTTGCACCGATGCTGGTAATCTTGCCAGCATATGATGAGCAATTCTTTTTACCAACGGTGCATACTGTTCAACAATAGACGTTTTGTTATCGAACTGAGTATACGCTGCGGCTTTATTCACTCGTTCTTCCTTCTTGTATCGGCTTACGTTGTACAAGACGTTCAACAAAAAACTCTAAATGACCACCTGGCTGTTGTGGAACGGGCCAAGTCATAATTTTATTGGCTAATCCGTGATAAGCAATAGCAGAAGGCGATTTAGGATACGCTTCAACGACTAACTTTTGCTTACGAACAGCTTTCCGTAAATTTTCATCAAATGGTATTGTTGCGACTAATTCTAGAGCAACATCTAAAAATCTATCAGTCACTTTACTGAGTTTAGCAAATAATTCCATACCTTCTCGTAAACTACGCACCATATTTGCCACAATTTTGAAGTGGAACACACCATGTTCACGACTTAAAATTTTAATCAGCGCATAAGCATCAGTAATCGATGTCGGTTCATCGCATACAACTATCAATACATCTTGTGATGCACGAGAGAAACTCAGCACCATGTCTGATATACCCGCAGCAGTATCCACAATTAAGATGTCGAACTGAGTACGCATTTCACTAAATGCACGGATCAACCCTGCATGTTGTGCTGGCGATAACTCAACCATTGCTTGAGAACCTGATGTGGCTGGTACAATACCGATACCTTTAGGTCCGCGTACAATGATGTCATCTAATTCGGCATCTCCGGACAAAACATGAGATAAATTTTTCTCCGCACGTATCCCAAGCATGACATCGACGTTGGCTAAACCTAAATCGGCATCAAGAACTAATACGCGTTTGCCTTTTTCAGCTAATGCTACCGCAGTATTAATTGACACACTTGTTTTACCCACTCCGCCTTTACCACCGGATACGGCAATTACTTTAACTTTATCGTTATTTGGTTGATTCATCATACGTAAACCACTTGCTTGATCCCGAGTCATATCTTTACTCAAATGCATAGGCTGTGTCATTAGACCACACTGTGTCTTGTGACGATTGTTGTTCTGTTTCATTTAACGCCGCCAGAGCCTGCTTCGCTAACTCTAACGTATCTGCCACTTTCATGTCCTCAGGAACACGTTGACCGTCAGTAACATAGCTCAATGGTAACTCATTTTGAATCAATACGCTCAATGCACCTGCAATTGATATCGATTCATCTAATTTTGTTAAGATCGCGCCCGCTAATGGAATTCGTTTAAAATGTTCTACAGCATCTTGTAATACCCGACGTTGGCCGGTAGCGGATAACACTAAGTAGCTCCGAATTGGGATTCTACTGTTTGCCGTTAAATTATCGAGTTGCTGATATAAGCGCATATCTCGCTGCCCCATACCTGCCGTATCAATTAATACTAACTTACGATTTCTAAATTGATATAAAATTTGTTCTAATTCGGTTAAATCATGTGCTTGCTTAACCGGACAGCCCATTATTTTGCCATAAGTGGCTAATTGCTCATAGGCGCCAATACGGTAATGGTCAGTGGTAATCAATGCTACCTGCTCTGGGCCATGATGGGCGGCAAATCGAGCGGCTATTTTAGCTAAAGAAGTTGTCTTCCCTACACCTGTTGGGCCTACAAACGCCACAACACCCCCGCGTTTGACAATATCATCGCCTTGGTTGTCGAGTAAATTAGCTAAACTTTGTGGTAATGCTCTCACTAAATCTGCTGGGGTGTAGTGTTGACTTAACCCAGCTAGTTTAGCAGCAACTGCAGGAGAAAACTCTGCTGCAATCAATTTACTTTCTAGCATGGCTCCGACAGGATCGGTACGCTTTTTTTGATCTTTCATCAATGACGACACTTGATGGGTTAATAAGTTACGTAATGCCGCCATTTCTTCGCGCAAAGCATCCATATCAGCAGATTGATTTTTATTGGTTTTTTTAGCTTGTTCTGGTGCTGCTTGCGATTGAAATGTTGATGCTGGTTTAGCAGACTTTGCCCCTTGTAATTGACGGGCCCATTCTGGTAATTCTGGTTCGTCTTGACGCACAGACATTTGTTGTTTCATACGATTATGCTGCTTTTCAAGCAATGCTTGTAAAGAATCAGCTTCAGGTGGTGGGTTCACCTTTGATTGAGCTTTCATGACAGGCTTAGCGCCTAATGACACTCGATCATCACTGACATCCATAAAACCGGCTGTCGGTGCTTGTGATGCGATTGCGGCTTTAGGTTCATCATAATCTACAGCAGCGACAATTTCGATTCCGCCAGTGACTTTTTTATTTGACATAATGACAGCGTCAGAACCTAAGGTTTCTTTTACTTGAGCCAATGCCGCGCGCATATCTTTGGCAAAAAATCGTTTAATTTTCACTTATGCACCTCTATAAACTGACGTTATCACTATTGGCCTACAGCAGAAACAATTCTAATTTGTTTCTCGTCTGGGATTTCTTGATAAGAAATCAATCGTAAATTTGGAATAGTGTATTTAACAAATCTTGACAGCGTTGACCTAAGCATACCCGATGTCAATAAAATGGCTGGTTGCCCTACCATTTCCTGCTTCTGTGCAGCGTCTAACAATGACTGCTGCATACGTTCTGCAAGACCAGGTTCAATATTAGGTCCTTCACCGCCAGTCGCCTGCATAGACTTATGCAACATCTGTTCCAACTCTGGCGCCAATGTGATGACGGGGATTTCGAGTTCTGGGCCAGAGATTTCTTGCACTATCATACGTTTTAACGCTATACGCACTGCTGCCGTTAATACTTCAGTGTCATTACTCTTAGTGCCGTACTCTAGTAATGTCTGCACTATGGTGCGTAAATCTCGTACCGATACCCCTTCATTAAGTAAGTTTTGCATCACTTTAACAACTGATCCCAGAGGCATTACATCTGGTACAAAGCCATCCACTAATTTAGGAGAGTTCTTGGCAAGCATATCCATTAACTGCTGGACTTCTTCATAACCTAATAGTTTGGCAGCATTATTACTCAGTAACTGGCTAATATGAGTCGCTACAACAGTTGCAGTATCGACTACGGTATAACCTAATGTTTGTGCATGTTCACGTTGCTCTGGCGCTATCCACACCGCCTCTAAACCAAAAGCTGGGTCACGAGTTTCAATACCGTCTAGCTTACCGTAAACTTGGCCTGGATTAATCGCTAATTCACAATCATGTCTAACTTCAGCCTCACCTACCACTACACCCATTAATGAAATGCGATACGCATTAGGTGATAAATCTAGATTGTCACGAATATGCACCGCAGGCACTAAAAAACCTAATTCTTGTGACAGTTTTTTACGTACGCCTTTGATTCTGCCTAATAATTCACCACCTTGAGACTTATCAACCAACGGAATTAAGCGATATCCAACTTCAAGACCAATAGTATCAACATGACGTACGTCGTCCCAGCTTAAATCTTTAGGTTCTTTATCCTTGCTCTCAACCGGCCCTTTAGTCGCTAACGTTAGTGCAGCTTGCTTTTTGTCAACATTACGCTTGTAAATAAAGTACGCAGCACCAGCGGTAATAAATGCAAATGTCAAAAACGCAACATGAGGCATACCAGGCACAATACCCATAATAAAGAGTAACCCAGCTGCAATGCCTAATGATTTATGACTGTCAAACATCTGACTGAACATCATTTGGCCCATATCGCCAGACTCGTTTTGACGAGTTACCATTAAAGCCGCGGCAATAGACAGCAATAAACCGGGAATTTGCGCAACTAAACCATCACCGATGGTTAGTAAGGTATAAATTTCAACCGCGCTAGAGAAGTCTAATCCATGCTGGATCATACCAATCACAAATCCACCAATCATATTGATGACTAAGATCATGATCCCTGCAATGGCATCACCTTTAACAAACTTTGAAGCACCATCCATCGCACCATAGAAGTCAGCTTCACGAGTCACTTCAGCACGGCGGATCCGCGCCTGGTCTTGGGTTAATGTGCCTGCATTTAAATCAGCATCAATGGCCATTTGCTTACCCGGCATTGCATCTAAGGTAAAACGAGCACTTACCTCAGCAATACGCCCCGCACCTTTAGTTACCACAGCAAAGTTAATGATAATAAGAATAATGAACACCACTAGACCAACGGCATAATTGCCGCCAATGACCACAGAACCAAACGCTTCAATCACTTTACCCGCAGCGGCACCGCCATTATGACCTTCAAGCAATACAATACGGGTAGAGGCGACGTTTAGAGCGAGTCTTAGTAGCGTTGCAATTAATAATACGGTAGGAAAAGCAGCAAAATCGAGTGGTCTGTCAGCATAAATAGCAACTAAGAGTACAACTAAAGCCAACGCAATATTGAATGAAAACAGAATATCTAGCAAAAATGCTGGAATGGGTAAAACCACCATTCCTAACGCAGCAAGTACTAATAAAGGCGTTCCGATCCCTTTAAAAGTAGATACTTTCATTTGTTTCATTTGGCCAAAAGCTGCTTTTGCATCCATATTAAGATGAACCCTTTATGTCAGATCACGGCGTCAATGGACTGTTATTTGACGCGAATAAACATACAAAGCAAAAACTAAGCCATAAATGTTATCTATCTAAAATAGATTATTTATTAGTGTTTTAAATCATCTGGTATGGGTTGTTTAAGCGGGATAGGTTTTGGCCGACGGCCTTTGCCTTTTTGATACTGTCTCAACTGGAATACATATGCGAGCACTTGGGCTACTGCGGTAAATAAACCTTCTGGTACTTGTTGATCCACTTTAGTCGTGTGGTAAATAGCACGAGCCAATGGCGGAGCGGATACGATAGCAACGTTATGCTCACGAGCAATTTCACGTATTCTAAAGGCTACGTCATCGACACCTTTGGCTACCAAAAAAGGTGCTGATGAGCGGCTTACATCGTACTTAACCGCCACGGCATAATGCTCTGGGTTAACCACAATAACATCTGCATTAGGCACTTCGGTCATCATGCGTCGCTGTGCCATCTCCTGCTGCATTTGTCTTATCCGACCTTTAACTTCAGGTTTACCTTCAGTATCTTTATATTCGTCTTTGATTTCCTGCTTGGTCATTTTCAACTGTTTATTGTGATTCCAAATTTGAAATGGCACATCAATAATCACAATTAATAACATCGAGCTGCAGAGTAAGATGAACATCCAAATAAGTAAATCTAGAGCATGGTATACATTGCCCGGCAGATGATCGCTGGACAGGGTCAAAATATCGTAGAAATAAAATTTTAGTAAAAAATAAGCCGATAACGCTACCACTGAAAACTTTGCAAT